>JAMPEL010000005.1:0-75679 GCA_023665185.1 Roseburia sp. | reverse complement strand
AGCCCGTTTTTCGGCCCAAAATCGGGCTTTTTTCCGAATCACGTCCTCAAAAAGAAGACAGCCGCCTTTTCCATGCCCCGAAAAACAAAAATGAATTTTGAACCCGGAAAAAGACAATTTTAAGACAAAATTCTCGTAACTCGCTGATTATCAATATATCCTATTTTGACTCAAACCATGCGTTCTACGTCAAAAACAGCATACTTTTCGCTAAAAATACATTTAACTGATTATCAGTGACTTATCAATAAAATATCCAAAAGTCAAGCATTGAGTCAAAGTCGGCAGCCGCCCCAAATGTTAAAATTCGCCCTCCTTTCCAAAGTGACATAATGTCAAAACTACCCTTGTCCGCATACTGTTGTCCTGCAACATGTGCGGCAGAATGGCTCAGGTTTGAGACTTCCGTTTATAAAGCGCATACAAGCTGCAATAGATGTATGGAGACACTACAATGTATTTGTAAGGGTTATACCCACAGTATATCACATGTCACTCGAAATGTCGGATGAGCCTAAAATGCTTTGCCTGCCAAGACTGACATAATGTCTGATTCGTGCATAGGCATGTTTTTTGATTCTCATACATCCGACAGACAGAGGGCCTGTTGTCCCGTGTATATGTGTACGTAAAAATTTGCGGCTACCTTTCTCACGAAAGATAACCGCAACGGAATCAAAAAATTATGTCGTATATTTAGAGAATGAGAGTTGGTCTTTCATCTTCTTCCGCCTGTGCTTCTGCCTGCGCTTCCGGTTCTTGAAGCGCTTTTTGCCTCTGTGGTGCTGGCAGAGGATGAGCGTCTGCCGCTCACACTGCTTGAGTTTGAGCCTGAACGGGTGGCTGCGCTTGAGCGTGAGCTGCTGCGGATGTTGCTGCTGCTCCTGTTGTTGTCGCCCATTGACGGCTGTCTGCCACTGTTTGTCTGGCTGTTTCTGTTGTTGTCGGGACGTGCCGGTACGGTTCTTTCTGGCTGTCTGTTGTTCGGACGCTGGTTGCTTGCATTGACCGGACGCGCCTTGTCGATGTTGCCGATGCGGAACGACGGACGGTTGGATGCCGGGGCAACTCTGAACGATGGGTGTGTGGAAGGTCTCATGCCCGTAAAGAAATGTCCGCCTCGGTAGTCATTGAAATGCCGTGGAGCTGTGCAGTAAAAATGGTTTCTGTGAGAATCGTGGGCATATATGCTGAATCTCCATCCCCTGTTGGCAAACGCGATAGGACGGTAGAAGTAGTCGTATGTGACGAGTCGTGCCCATGTAGTGGCTCCGAGGAGCATTTGCAGGGCGCGGTCGCGCTCGTACACGACTGCCATATAGTCGTTGTATCTGTAGCCGAGAGCCACATCGTCAAGATAATCGTTCACTCCGCATATATAGTCGTAGTTGATGCGGTAGAGGTCATCGATGATGAAGGCGGAAGTCACTCCTAAAGTATATGCCATGCGGTCGGTAAGGAAACGCGCGTTGTCTCTCATTGCATAATAGCTCATTGGTTGTGCGTTGGCAACGAGACTGCCGATGAGTAGCATGAGTGCTGCCAATATGTTTCTTGTAGCTTTCATAATTGCTGTGTGTTTGGAGTTTGACATCTGTTTTCTAATCTCTTTGTCTGTGTCATGACTTCCGTCTGCGGGAGCAATACTTGCGTCATGTTTCTGTTTTCATGATGCAAAATTACGGTTTTGGATTTGTTTCAAGAAGGGATAAATCCTAAAGTCTGCCTGTTTTCTCCCTACTCTTGATAGGGATTTCCCCTTCCCCCCCCCCCCCCCCCCCGTGCGGCGGCCGTTGTCCGTATGCCCGGATTGCCCGTATGTTAAATGTGCGGCGGCATATAGGGTTGGGTGTCCTTTTTGTCGTCGTATGGAAAAAAATCATTACATTTGCACATTATATAAAGACACAGCCCGGTGAGCCTCTTCTCTGATGGAGAGTTCTCTGATGGCAGGCTTGTGAGGAGGCATTGTTTGAAGGGCTTGTTGACGGGAGTTTTGTTCCTGAAACCATGAGCCACAATCCTGCCGGACACTTCGGACTGGTGTCTGCCAAACTTAAAAATACGAAAGCAAATGCACTACCTTGACAAATTCAAGTATTGTCCTGTATGCGGCTCGCCACGGTTTGAAGAACACGACTTTAAATCCAAACGGTGCGCCGACTGCGGATTCACCTACTATTTTAATTCTGCGGCTGCCGTGGTGGCCATCATCGTCAATGAGAAAGGCGAGATGCTTGTCGGCAGGCGGGGCGAGGAGCCTGCAAAAGGTACGCTTGACCTTATCGGGGGATTTGCCGACTGCGGCGATGGGGCGGAGGATGCCATGCGGCGCGAGATAAAGGAGGAAATAGGAATTGAAGTGGGAGAGATGACCTATCTTTTCAGTTTTCCGAACACCTATCTCTACTCCGGCCTGCTGGTGCATACGACAGACATGTTTTTCCTTGTCCGCGTCGATTCGTCTGTGGCGATAGAGGCACACGATGACGTGGCTGCCTGCTGGTGGGTGCGTCCGGAGGACATTGTACTTGATGATTTCGGACTCGATTCCATCCGGAAAGGAGTAAAAACCTATTTGAATTTATAGCGCGGAAAGGCGGACGGTTGCATGGAAGTCCATATAAACCTTGTTCTCCCGCACGCATAAAAATACATACTGCTCATGAAGAATATGAAATTAGTGGCGGCCATGATGCTTGGAATGCTTCCGCTGGCATCTGTGGCACAACGATACACTCCGGAGACAGACTTGCGCCTGCAACTTGAAGAGGGGCGCAGACTGTGTGATGAGGGACATTATTATGCTGCCCGGCAGACGATAGGGCGGTATCTCGAAGCCTTGTCTGCCGGAAGGCTGCACAAGAACGCGGCTTTCTTGGATGAGAAGCGGGCGGTTGTCAATGCCGGTGCGTCTGCATTCGATGGCAGTGAGGCGGAGGCCATTGCCAATGTCTGCGACTACTATCTGAACGCCTCCGGTACAAGCGAGGCTATCAGCCGGTGGCTGGCTGCCAATCAGAAGTCGCCGGAGCGGAACAGGCTTGAACTGCTTTATGCCAATCTGCTTGTACGGGATGGAAAGTATGAGCAGGCACTTGCCGTGTATGCCGCCTTGTCGCAACTGATAAATGAGGGTGACATGCCTTGCGTGCCTGAGAAAGAGCGCGAGGCGGCTGTGCTCTATGAGGCTGTCGCATATATAAACATTGGCGACATACAAAACGCGCGTCTGCTGCTCAGTGCGCTTCAGGGAACAGGGATGCACACCGTGGACGTGACTTACTATACGGCTTACGTGAATTATGCCGAGGGCAATTATGCTGCGGCAATCCCTGGTTTTACGGCTGTTGCCGACAGCCGCGACTATAAGCGCAAGGCGCCTGTGTACCTTGCCGACTGCCTGTTGCAGACGGGAAGGGCGGAGGAGGCTCTTGCGGCAATCAGAGAGTACAAACGGACGTATGGGAACACGGAGTTGTCGGTGGAGGCCGACCGCATAGAGGGAGAGTCGCTGTATGACATGCGCGACTATTATGGGGCGATAGAGCGGCTCACTGCCTATAAGGAAGAGACGGAGCAGCCCAAGTGCACGGCACTCTACAAACTCGGAATGAGTTTCTTCAATACGGCTGCTTACGGGCAAGCGGCCGCAAGTCTTTCGGCAAGTGCCGGCACCTCGCGCGATGAGATGGCGCAGAATGCGTGGCTTCATGCCGGCATAAGTTATCTGAACGTGTCGAACAAGAAGCAGGCGCAGATAGCTTTCCAGCAGGCTTCGGAGATGGGATATGACAGGAATGTGCAGGAAGAGGCACTGTATAATTATGCGTTGTGCCTGCATGATGGCGGTACGATGGGATTCGGAGAATCGGTGGGTGTGTTCGAGCGTTTCCTGAACAGTTTCCCAAATTCGAAATACAGCGGCAGCGTGGCGAAACATCTGACGGAGGTGTATTTCACCACAAAGAACTATAATGCGGCATTGGAATCCATCAACAAAATAAAGAATCCGGGCAGGGACATTCTGTCGGCAAAGCAGAAAGTGCTGTTCAATCTCGGAAAACAGTGTTTTATGGAAGGAAACTTCGCCGAGGCATGTGCCTTTCTCGGACGTTCGGAAGAGATAGGAGTGGATGCGCAGACATTGGCTGACACTTATTACTGGAAGGGAGAGGCGGAATACAGGACTGGAGAGTATGTGAGCGCAGCCACCAGTATGAAGAAATATATCTCATCGGCAAAGTCTGTGGCAGGCAATGTGGCGATGGCGGACTATACGTTGGGATATGTCTATTTCAAGCGGAAAAACTACGGCGAGGCTCTGCGGTGGTTCGAGAATGTCAATTTCAGCGATGTGCAGACATTGCTCGGAAGCGATGCGGGCAAGGTGATAAAGGCGGACACATACAACAGAATCGGCGACTGCATGTTTGCCGGGCGCAGATATGATGACGCATACACTGCCTATCAGATGTCGCTTGACACGGATGCCTCTCAGGGAGATTATTCGTTGTTGCAGCAATCGTTCATTTGTGGACTGCGGGGCGATTACGACAACAAGGTGGCTTTGCTTGCGCAGATAGAGAGTCGGTACGGCAATTCGCAATATGCCGCCGACGCCATGTTTGAGAAAGGACGCGCCTACGTGCAGAGAGGTGACAAACAGACAGCCATGAGCACGTTTAACGCGCTGCTTGTGCGCTATCCGCAAAGTGCTGCTTCGCGAAAGGCGGGCAATGAGCTGGGATTGCTTTATTACGAGATGGGCAGGACGGACGATGCGGTTGCCGCATACAAGTCGGTCATCAGTCTGTATCCGAATACGGAGGAGTCGCAGACCGCTCTTGCCAACTTGAAGGACATATTCACCACACTGGGACGTGTGAACGAGTATGCCGTGCTGGCAGAACAGGCAGGCAGCAAGCTGTCGGCTGACGAGCTTGACAAGATGGTGCTGGAAACAGCCATACGGGCGATGAGCGCGGACAATTACAGACAGGCTTATACTTATTACAGGCAGTTGCGCGAGCAGACACAGGAAGAGGATATGCGCATGACGGCAATGACCGGAGAGCTGCGGGCGGCTTATATGGAAAAGGATTATAATGCCACAATTGCTGCTGCGGACATGATGCTGCAAAGCGGAAGCCGGGCATCGGCAGATGTGTTGGCGGAGGCACGCTTCTATCGTGCGGAGAGTCTTATCGCACAGGGCGACACCAATGCCGCTGTGGCAGACTTGCAGGTGCTGGCAACCGATACGCGCACTGTCTACGGTGCGCAGGCGGTCATACGCTTGGCGGAGTATGCGTTTGAAACAGCGCAATATCAGTCGGCGGAAACAGTGTTGCTTAATTTCATAGATTCGGGAACTCCTCATGCTTATTGGCTGGCGCGCGGATTCGTGCTTCTTGCCGATGTGTATATGAAGACCGGCAGGGATGTGGAAGCGCGTGAGTATCTGCTGTCTTTGAAGAGCAATTATTCGGAGAACGAGGAAATCAACAGAATGGTGGAGGAAAGGCTCAGATAGGGCTTTCTGTACTTCTATTATTAAAACACTTAATTCATGAATACGAAATATATGATTTCAATGGCGGCATTGGCACTTGTCTGCACGGATGCCGCAGCGCAGATGGACAATGTGGTGGAAGTGGAGAACTCCTACGTGCCTGTTGTGAAAGATGCGAACAAGATAAATGTTGTGCCGGAGACATCGGACACTCCTGTGAAGCATTACAATGTGGAGTATGCCACAAACTCGTTGCCTGTACATGCTTATATGTTCCAGCCTGTATGGGCGGCGCAAAGTGATGCGGCTGTAAAGGGCGCGAAGAAGGGGTTTGTGTCTCTTGCCGGAGGTAATGGCGGCAATGTGTCGGCGCGTGGCGCGTATGGCATGGAGTTTACAAGTGACGACCTGCTGAATGTGGATATAAGTCTGGACGGACATAACGGAAATGTGGATGGAGACGATGATTGGGGAACGGAGTGGAAGAGCCGTTTCTATTCTACCCGCGCCTCTGTAGGCTATGAGCATAAGCTGACCTCTGTGTCATCTGTTGTGGCTAATGTCGAATTTGAGAGCCAGGTGTTTAACTACCGTCCGGAGGCTTTTACGGGTGGTTTGGTCGGCAGTGCTTTTGCTTGTGACAAACAGCATAACACTTTGGGAGGTGTGTCTGTAGGAGTGACTCCTTATGCTTTTGACAAGTTTAGTGTAGGCGGTGAGCTGGGATATAGCTTTTTCAGTCAGAAATATGCCACCTCACTTGATGATGAATGCAAGGAAGGAATCTTCTCCGGTCGTTTGAATGTAGGCTATAATATAGATACCGACCGGAAGATTGGTGTGGAGGTGATGTGGCGGTCTGCCATGTACGATATGAAATACAATGATTTGTCGTTTGCCGGAAGCAATGATTTCAAGAGCAATACTTCTTTTCACCTGTCGCCGGCTTATGATATGCGCTGTAATGATCTGGACTTGCACATAGGAGTGCAGTTGTGCGGAACTTCCGGAGTGCGGAGTAAGTTCCGTGTAGCTCCGGATATAAGGCTGAGACACCGCATAAGCAAGCAGGTCGATGTATATGCTGAGGCTACAGGCGGTGAGGTGTATAATGATTTCCGCCATTTTTCTCAGCTGACCCCTTACTGGGGATTCCTGAATGGAGCGGCTGTGGATGCGGATATGGCATGGCAGCTGCCGAACCAGTTTGATTTGCTGTGTGCTACTGCCGGATTGCGTGTTGAGCTTGCAAAGGGGCTTTTGGCAGATATACACGCCGGTTATGACATATCGAAAGACCGTGCGGAACTGCTTGGCGGGTATTCGTATGTCAGTATGGATATGGGCGGTGTTTCTCCACTGTTTGCCGCCGACGGCAATCATTTGCGCCTGAATATAGATTTGCGTTATGATTATAAGGACATTCTGTCGGTCAATATGAAGAACTGTCTGAACAATTGGGAGTCTGTGGACTCGCCATTCTCTGATGAGAAACTGACTGTCTGCTGGCGGCCGGTAGTGGATCTTGACTGGATGGCTTCGTTAAGAGTGATTCCGGAGTTGCAGATTGGACTGGGATATAAATTGCAGACGTTCAAAAAACCGGACACGGAGACTGATGGCAAGAAGCGTCCGACAACCAGCAATTTATGTGCGGATTTGTCCTATACATTCAACTCGGGGTTGTCTTTGTTTGTCAGAGGCGATAATTTGTTGAATGAAAGCTATGAGAACTTTTGGGGATACCGCGCTCTCGGAACGAATGTGCTTGCCGGTTTTGCATGGACTTTCTGATGGACTGGAAATATATACGTGAGCCGTGGGCCTGATGTCTTTTTATTAGCATAAACTTGAGACTAAAAATAATTATATATAACATGAAAAGAAGTATTTCGGTTCTTTCGCTGTGTATCGCCGCATCCATGACTTTTGCGCAGGCTGTGGCGCCACAGGATGAAATGACAAAGGTGTTGACATACATGAAGCATGCCATGTTGTTCAACGCTGGCACTCCGCAGGAGAAAGCCTATCTTCATTTTGACAATACAGGATATTTCAAGGGGGAGAGAATTTGGTTTAAGGCATACGTGGTACGTGCCGACAATGGTAAGCCGACGGATATAAGCAAGGTGCTGTATGTGGAACTGGTTAATCCGAGCGGCGATGTGGTCGCGACAAAAAAACTGCGTATTGAGAATGGCATGGCTAAGGGGGGTATACCGCTGAATAAAGTGTTCGGCACAGGATTTTATGAGGTGCGTGCCTATACTCGCTATATGACGAATTGGGGTAACGGTGGCATTTTCTCACGTGTCTTCCCCGTATTTGCCAAACCGGAATCGGAGGGCGATTACTCAAAGATGGTGATAGATAAATTGGGGCACAGTCAGCGGTTGCCTAATGGCAGGGAAAAAGATGCGGCAAAGGTAGAGAAACTGAATGTGAGGTTCTTTCCAGAAGGCGGAAATCTGGTGTTGGGACTGAAGAGCCGTGTGGCATTTACTGTATCGGATGCGGAAGGCAGGCCGGTAGCCGCTTCCGGTAAGATATTTGGCGCAGACGGAAGTGAGCGCGGAACGGTGTTGACAGACAGTATCGGACGCAGCACTTTTGAGATAGTTCCTGACGGACAGCCATGTACTTTGGCAATGAATGATGTGAAAGGTAAAACTTATACGTTCAATTTGCCGGAGGCTGTAAAAGACGGGTGCGTGCTTAGAATGGATATGGAGCAGGAAGACGAGGTGGCGGCAGAGCTTGATATGTCGGCAGGTATGCACGGCAAACTCCTCGGATACACGCTGATGCACAATGGAAATATACTCAGTTGTGATACACTGACGGCTTCCGGACATTTGCGGAAGACCTTTTCCCGACAGGCTCTTCCCGCAGGAGTAAGCCAGTTTACCGTTTTTGATAGTGACGGACATATACAGGCAGAGCGTTTGTTCTTTGTCTGTCCGCCAAAATCAGTCGGAGACAGTGTGCGTGTGACGGCATTGACAGAGAATCTTGCGCCGTGCGGCAAAGTGAGAGTAAAGCTTGAGGCAGTGCCGAATGCCTCATTGTCGTTCTCGGCAATGGATGTGGCGACAATGACAAACGGCAAGGTGGGCAATGCCATGACATGGATGCTTCTTTCCTCGGAAGTGAAAGGTTATATAGACAATCCTGACTATTATTTTGAGGCGGACGATACGGAACACCGCCGTGCCGCTGACCTGTTGATGATGGTTCAGGGATGGCGCAGATATGACTGGCGGCTTCAGACCGGAAATAAGGGCTTTGACGGAAAGTTGCAGTTGATAGAGGATAAGCTGTATCTTTCTGGAAAACTGATGCCGGTGAAGAAGAAAAATACAGTAGACAATGTGGAACTTCGCGCATTCTTATATAATAAGATAGGAGAGCACATGGATGGCCATTCTGTTACGGACAGTCTGGGCAATTATGCTTTTGAGCTTCCGGATGTGGAAGGTGAATGGAATCTTCAGATAAAGACGAAAAAAGAAGGAGCGGACATTAATTACAGAATAGGCATTGACCGCAGATTCTCGCCTCTTAAACGAAATATTGCTGTGCAGGAGACAGATATGTTGCCGGCAAATATGCCTAATCTTTTCACGAAAAAGAAAAAAGTGTCTGACGATAGTGACCGGGAGGAATATGTATCTATTACCCGTAAGAATCATGTGTTGCCGACAGTAAAAATCAAAGGACGCTATTTTACCAATGACTTGAATGTGCGTTGGTATAATGAGCGCAGTGGCGCATACCATGCTTCCATATACTATAATTGTGATGAGGTGGCTGACTCTATTGCTGATGAAGGCGGTAAAATGATGGAGATATATGAATGGCTTGCCACAAAGAATGAGTTCTTTGCCAATGAATATCCTAATGATCCGTTTTTCCAAAGCGATCCGTCAAAAGGTGAGTCGCTGATGGATGAGGGAACAGAAGAGCATGATTTCATGGTTACGAATACGAACCGTAGCCCGAATTTGTATAAAGACGGATATTCGTACAAGAATCGTCCTTTGATATGGATTGTGGACAATGCCTATGCGGGTATTACAAATGCTAAGGGATTTCGGTTAAGGTCTTTGCCAAACTCGACAGGCGCGAATGAGTATGAGAACTTTAGGGTGATGGAGAGTACGGTGGCTGCCATTCCGACATTCCTCGATGAGGTGAAATCCATTTATATCTCAGAAGACCCTCGTGCATCAATATCTGTGCTTCATGCTTCGGAATTGCAAGATGGCAATGCGGTTACGATGTTTCTCTATACTCATCCGACATATTCCACAGAGAAACAGAAAGGATTGAGACGCACGCATTTCCAAGGATATAATGTCCCTTCTACTTTTGAGATGGAAGATTATTCTATTCTTCCGGCAATGGATGATTTCAGAAGGACACTGTATTGGGAGCCTGATGTCAAGATTGACTCACAAGGTAAGGCAATCATAGAGTTTTACAATAACTCCGGATGCAAGGAAATGTATATCTCTACCGAAGGATTCACTCCATCCGGAAGATTTGTCGTCAATGACTGATTGTGGAGATTATATGGAAATCAGACTGCTAAATTTATTACTAATAAAAAGAGATTCATAGAATGAAAAAACTGACTTTATCAGCCTTGATGCTTGTCATGGCATTGGCTGTTTTCGCCGGACCGCGCAAGCAACTGTTCAACAGTGATTGGACTTTCATGCTGGCAGATATTCCTGATGCGAAGAATGTGGATTATGATATGCGTTCTGCTGCTAATCTGTGGAGGCAAGTCACGCTTCCGCACGACTGGAGCGTGGAGTTCAAGTTTGACAAAGATTCTCCGTCGGGCAATGATGGCGGATATTTGCCGACCGGAACCGGATGGTACAGGAAAACATTGAATATTGCAAAAGTGGATGCCTCCAAGAAAATACAATTGTATTTTGAGGGCGCATACATGTCTTCCGATGTATATGTGAATGGCGAGAAGGCAGGGACAAACGCTTATGGTTACTCTTCTTTCTTTGTGGATATAACACCTTATATTAAAGCAGGCAAGAATATCATAGCTGTGAGAGTGGATAACTCGCGCCAGAAGAACTGCCGATGGTATTCCGGTTCTGGCATTTATCGTAATGTGTGGCTTATGGAGACAGACAAGGCGCATGTTGCCGACTGGGGAGTGCAGATAACCACACCTGACCTTACTACGGCTGTGGTCAAAACAACTGTCGTAAATGAGGACGATGCGACACGTTCCCTTGATGTGAAAACAACAGTTGCGGGAAATACACAGACCACTGCGGTGACATTGAAGGCAGGCGAGAGTATGGTTGTGGATCATACATTTAATGTGCCGGATGCGAAAGTATGGTCGCCGGAGACACCAAATCTGTATAATGCCGACATTGTAGTGGCTGAGAATGGGAAAACAATTGACTCTATGGTTGAGCGTTTTGGATTCCGTACCATCGGGTGGTCGGCAACAGACGGTTTCAGACTCAATGGCAAACCTGTGCTTCTCAATGGCAGCTGCGTACACCATGATAATGGAATACTTGGCGCGGCAGCATACGACCGTGCTGAATACAAGCGTGTGGAACTGCTTAAGGATGCCGGTTTCAATGCGGTGCGCACATCGCACAACATTCCTTCTGAGACATTTCTGAGAGCATGTGATGAAATAGGATTGCTTGTTATTGATGAGGCTTTCGACGGATGGCGCGACAAGAAGAATGACCATGACTATCATGAGCTTTTTGATGCGAACTGGCAGGCAGACCTTGACGTTATGCTGTATCGTGACAGAAATCATCCTTCTATCATTTGCTGGAGCATAGGAAATGAAGTTATTGAGCGCGACAAAATAGAGGTGGTCACCACTGCGCACAAACTTGCCTCACGTTGCCGTCTTGTAGACCCGACACGTCCTGTAACCTCTGCGCTTGCCTGCTGGGGAATGCTTTGGGAAACCTATGACCCGCTTGCTGCCGAGCACGACATTGTGGGTTATAACTATATGATTCATGAATCGGAGAAAGACCATGAGAGAGTTCCTGAGAGGGTTATGTGGCAGACTGAGTCTTACCCGAATGATGCATGGTCAAATTTCCGTAAGGCTAAGGACCATTCTTATATTGTCGGTGACTTCGTCTGGACAGGTATGGATTATATAGGTGAATCAGGTATCGGACGCTGGTATTATGAAGGAGATGTAGAGGGCGAGCATTATCACCGTCCGCTTTATCCGTGGCATGCTTCCTATTGTGGCGACATTGATCTTACCGGACTCCGTAAGCCCATAAGCCACTATCGTTCCATGTTATGGAATGAAGACGGCGAGCAGCTCTACATTGCGGTGAAAGAACCTGATGGCTACAAAGGAAAGATAAAGACCACTTTGTGGGGCACATGGCCAACTTTTGAAAGCTGGAACTGGCCGGGACACGAAGGCAAGAACATTGACGTGGAGGTTTATTCCCATTATCCGGTTGTCCGTCTTTACCTCGATGACAAACTTGTGGGCGAGAAGAGCGTGGAGCAGATGAAAGCCGTATTTACCATGCCATACACTCCGGGAACACTTCGTGTGGAAGGTATAAACAACGGTAGTGTGGCTGAGACTAAGACACTGAAGACAGCCGGAGAAACTGCTGACATACGTGTCGTTGCTGACCGTACAGCCATTGCAGCTGATGGACAAGACCTTTCATTTGTGGTTATTGAAATACTTGATGCCGAAGGCAATGTGATTCCGGTTGCCGACAATGCGCTTACGGTGACTGTCAGCGGAACAGCTGTATTGCAGGCTCTTGGCAATGGAGACATAAAGGATGAGGACGCTTACTTCGACAATACCCACCATGTCTGGAATGGACGCGCGCTTGCTGTGGTGCGCAGCAACGGCAAGCGTGGAAAGGCTGTTGTTAAAGTAAAGGCTGACGGCATCAACGGCAAGTCGGTAGTGAAGACAGTAAATATCAGTACCAAGTAATATTGCCCGGACGGAACGTATGACTACATGCGCCGCCCGATTTATATTGTTCCTTGTTTATTCCGGCAATATGTCTGTTGCGGATAATAGTTGTTTGAATAATATGCTTATAGAGAAAAGAATACATTTGGAGACGATTGGCTCTACCAACAGTTATGCGCGCCAACTGCTTGCATCGGGTGAGCGTTTGCCCGGCATGACGCTTATTGACGCTGATGACCAGACTGCCGGACGCGGACAGGCGGGCAACTCGTGGGAGACGAAGAAGGACTGCAATCTGATGTTTACCATTGTATGCCATCCTACTTTCTTGCCTCCTGCGCGCCAATTCAACCTTTCCAAAGCCTTTGCGCTGGGCTTGCAGCAGGTACTTTCCGCTTATGCTGACGACATTGCAATCAAATGGCCTAACGACATTTATTGGTGCGATATGAAAATAAGCGGGACGCTCATTGAGTGCGACCTCACCGGAAAGGCTATCAGCAATTGCATTATTGGTTGTGGAATCAACATTAATCAGAAAGAATTTGTCAGCGATGCGCCGAACCCGGTATCCCTGTCTATGATTACAGGGAAGGAATATGACCGCGAACAGATTCTTGACGAGGTGGTGGAGCGTTTCCTGTATTTCTATGACTTGCTGGAAAAGGGGCATGAGGAAATGATAACCGCTTTGTATATGCGACATCTTTATCGCGGTACGGGGATACATTTGTTTCAAGACCATGCAGGCATATTCGAGGCGGAGATTGCCGACATAGAGCCAACAGGACATCTCGTCTTGCGAAAGAATCCATGTGGAACGCTGTTGCGATATGAGTTTAAGGAAGTGAGGTTTGTATTAAATCATGCTTGCTGTGATGGTGTCTCATCATCGCCCCGCCAATAAATTACAAAAGTTTATCCATACATAAAAACTATATCAATATGAATTTTATAGAGACATGTCTCGCGCGTTTCTCCGCGCGGAAATACACAAATGAACCTGTGTCTACTGATGATATGGAATACATTCTTGAGAGCCTCCGTGTGGCTCCATCGGCAGTCAACCGACAACCGTGGAAATTCGTTGTCGTGAAGAGCGAGGAAGCCCGGGAGCGTTTGCAGCGTTGCTACGACCGCGACTGGTTCAAGACTGCTCCGGTATATATCGTGGCATACAAAAACAAAAGTGAGGAATGGGTGCGTAAATACGATGGAAAGCCTCATGGCGACATTGATGTGGCTATAGCCGTAGAGCATATATGCCTTGCTGCCACAGATTGTGGACTTGGCACATGCTGGGTATGCAACTATAATCCGCAGCTTCTTGCTGAGTTGTTCCCGCAGCCTGACGGTTATGAGGCGGTAGCCATAATTCCTGTCGGGCATATTGCCCCCGACTGTCCGACACCAGCGAAGATGCGTAAGGAACTGGCAACCATTGTGGAAGAATTATAAGGATATTTGGTGCATTCCCGAATATACAGAATATTAAAATACAGAAGAAGATTGGATACAAAACACATAAAAATCAGCGACTATAACTATCTGCTTCCTGACGAGCGGATAGCCAAGTTTCCTTTGCCGGAGCGCGACAGCAGCAAACTGCTCGTCTATGACAAAGGGGTTGTGACGGAGGATAAATTTACTTCGTTGCCTGACTATCTGCCCAAAGGTGCATTGATGGTGTTTAATAACACAAAAGTCATACAGGCGCGCTTGCGTTTCAGAAAGGAGACCGGTGCGCTGATTGAGGTCTTTTGTCTTGAGCCCCTGATGCCGAATGACTATCAGCTGAACTTTGCAGTGACAGGCTCATGCCGTTGGGTTTGTATGATTGGCAACCTGAAACGCTGGAAAGAAGACAATGTACTATCAAAGTCTATCGAGGTGAACGGTAAGACTGTGGAGTTTTCCGCACGCAGAATTGCCGCACATTTGTGTGCGGGACAAGACGGCACCAACCATGTCGTGGAGTTTGCATGGGACGATTCAGCTGTCTCATTTGCCGATATTCTGGAGGCAGTCGGTGAACTTCCGATTCCTCCATACCTCAATCGTGAGACACAGGAGAGCGACAAGAAAACGTATCAGACTGTCTATTCTAAGATAAAAGGGTCGGTGGCTGCGCCTACAGCCGGATTGCATTTCACGCAGCGCGTGCTTGCAGCCCTTGACGAGGCAGGCATTGAACGTGAAGAGTTGACGCTTCATGTGGGTGCAGGCACCTTTAAGCCTGTGAAGAGTGAGGAGATTGCCGGTCATGAGATGCACTCGGAATACATTGTGGTGAGAAAAGCGACGATAGAAAAACTTATCTGTCATGGCGGTGAGGCTATTGCCGTAGGCACCACATCGGTGCGGACGCTGGAGAGTCTTTATTATATAGGTGTCAAACTCGCCTCTTGTCCGGATGCGGCGGAGGAAGACCTGAGTGTAGACCAGTGGATGCCATACGAATATGCAGAAGCGGTAGAGCAGGGACTTCGTCCGCTTTCAGTGACAGAGTCGTTGCAGAACATTGCCGCTTATCTTGAAAGGAATCATCTGGCGGCTCTTCACACGACAACACGGATAATCATTGCGCCGGGATACCAGTATCACATTGTAAAGCGCATCGTGACCAACTTCCATCAGCCTCAGAGCACCTTGCTTCTGTTGGTGTCCGCCTTTGTGAATGGCGACTGGCGGAAGATTTACGATTATGCCTTGTCGCACGATTTCCGTTTCCTGAGCTATGGCGACTCATCATTGCTTATGCCGTAATAAATTGATTTTATTATTGTCATACTGAAACCGATTGCCTTTGTCGTGCAATTGGTGATATGGACCGGCTTCTTTGTCGCTTCATGTTGCAATCTCAACTTTAGAGGGGTGGCGCGAGGTGTGGAGAAGCCGTTTTTTTTGTGGCTTGTTCCAAACCTCTGTTGCTCCTTATTGGTGTTTCTGACTATTGCTGTCCTGATTTTCTTCAAAACTACATCTAAAATAAACTGACCCCTAAAAGTCAGGAAAACACTTTTAGGGGTCAGCTTATTTTAGATACTTCAGCTCACTTTTTGCATATTGTATTGGAGATATGTATGATTGTAATGTCCTTTGCGAAAAATGAGCGTGTTGGATTTTAGTTGTGTACAAGTGTGCCAATATCCTCACCTTCCATCACTTTCTTTAAGTTGCCGACAATGTCCATGTTGAACACGTAGATTGGCAGATTATTCTCTTTGCACATGGTAGTAGCTGTGAGGTCCATTACCTTTAGTCCTTTGTTATAGATTTCATCGTATGTGATTTCTGAGAATTTAGTGGCAGTAGGGTCTTTCTCTGGGTCGGCAGTGTACACTCCGTCAACCCTTGTGCCTTTCAACATGACATCTGCCTCTATTTCTATTCCACGGAGTGAGGAGCCTGTGTCTGTGGTAAAATAGGGATTGCCTGTACCACCAGACATAATCACAACCTCGCCGTTTTCCATTGACTCAATGGCTTTCCATTTTGTATAGAACTCACCTATAGGCTCCATACGTATTGCTGTGAGGACACGGCTTTTGCAGCCGATAGCCCCAAGTGCAGAGCTGAGTCCGAGACTGTTGATGACTGTGGCACACATGCCCATCTGGTCGCCTTTGACACGGTCAAAGCCTTTTCCTGCCCCGCTGAGACCACGGAATATGTTTCCTCCTCCAATGACAATTCCTATCTCCACTCCCATGTCATGCACTTCCTTTATCTGTTGTGCATACTCATTCAGACGTTTGACGTCAATACCATATTTTTGCTCTCCCATCAAACTCTCTCCGCTGAGTTTGAGCAATATTCTTTTGAATTTAGCCATGATGATTTATTTGTTTAGTTACGTTTTGACATTGATTCTTGCCTAACGGTTTTAGGAACACTGTTGTGCGGATAAATTAAAACTCGCTTGTGAAATGGAACTTTATGTGCTCAAAGTCATGCTGTGCCATTTGAAGCACATAACCAGAGTCTGCAAGGAACACATCGCGCCCATCACGGTCTTTTGCCATGTATTGGTACTTGCGCTTTTTGAACGCTTCAAGTTCAGCCTCGTTATCGCTCTCAATCCAGCAGGCTTTGTAGAGGCTTGCAGGTTCCCATCGACAAGTGGCATTATATTCATTCTCCAGACGATATTGTATCACCTCAAACTGAAGCTGTCCAACGGTTCCGATAAGTTTGCGTCCGTTGAATTGGTTTACAAACAACTGCGCCACACCTTCGTCCATCAGTTGCTCGATACCTTTGGCGAGTTGCTTCGTTTTCATAGGGTCGGCATTCTCAATGTATTTGAACATCTCAGGAGAAAAACTTGGAAGCCCTTTGAAATGTAGCTGCTCTCCCTCTGTAAGGGTGTCGCCTATTTTGAATATTCCGTTGTCCGGAAGTCCGACAATATCGCCTGGATATGCTTCCTCTATGGTGCTTTTCTTCTGTGCCATGAACTGGGTTGGAGAAGAAAAACGTACCGTTTTGTTTTGTCTTACGTGCAGATAAGGCGCATTGCGGACAAATTTTCCTGAACAGACCTTGCAGAAAGCAGTACATGAACGATGGTTCGGGTCGATATTGGCTGTTATCTTAAATATGAATCCAGTGAATTTAGGTTCTTTAGGTTCAACCAACCTCTCTTCTGCTGTGGTCGGGCATGGTTTCGGCGCTATCTCTACGAAGCAGTCGAGCAGCTCCTGTACACCGAAATTATTCAGTGCAGAACCAAAAAATACGGGCGCGACCTCTGCGTTCAGATAAGTCTCTACGTCAAACTCAGGATACACTCCGTCTACAAGTTCAAGGTCTTCTCTAAGTTTTGTTGCGTCTTGTTCGCCCACACGGTTGTCAAGGTCCTCGCTGTTGATGTCTACCTCCACTTTTTCTGTGACAAGTTGCTTGTCTGGAGTGAACAGGTTCAGGTTGTTTTCATAGATATTGAACACACCTTTGAATCTTTGCCCCTGGTTGATAGGCCAGCTCAGTGGGCGTACTTTAATCTGAAGCTCGCTTTCCACTTCGTCAAGAAGGTCAAACGGATCTTTGCCTTCCCGGTCCATCTTGTTGATAAACACGATTACGGGAGTCTTGCGCATACGGCATACTGTCATCAGTTTGCGTGTCTGTGCTTCCACACCTTTTGCGCCGTCAATGACAATGATGGCACTGTCTACTGCCGTCAAGGTACGGAATGTGTCCTCGGCAAAGTCTTGGTGTCCGGGTGTATCAAGAATATTGACTTTGTAGTCTTTATAGTCAAACTCCATGACAGAGGTAGATACGGAAATACCGCGTTGCTTTTCTATTTCCATCCAGTCACTTGTTGCCGTTTTCTTTATTTTGTTTGATTTTACAGCACCAGCAACCTGTATCTGTCCTCCGAAGAGCAGCAGTTTTTCTGTCAATGTGGTCTTACCTGCGTCAGGGTGCGAAATAATCGCAAAAGTTCTTCTTCTTTCTATCTCGTTCATCATTTATATGTTTCTTCGCGTAAGTGGATAGTATTGTCTTGCGGAAACCTGTCGTCTAATTATTGGTTTGCAACTGTTTGATGCAGACACGTAATGAGTCTTCCCAATAAGGAACCTCTATACCGTATGTTTGCTTGATTTTAGTTTTGTCAAGTACTGAGTAATGAGGACGGTTGGCCGGTGTAGGATATTCCTCTGTATGTAACGGGCGGACATGGCAAGTGTCAATACCTGCAATCCGGTGTATGGCTTTGGTAAAATCGTACCATGATATGCACCCTTCATTGGAGAAATGGTAGATTCCTGGTACAATACCTTTGTTTATGGCTGTATAGATTACAACTGCAAGGTCATGTGCAAATGTCGGTGTACCGATTTGGTCGAATATGACTCCAAGTTCCGGCTTCTCTTTGCCGAGGCGCATCATGGTCTTTACAAAGTTATTTCCAAATGTAGAGTACAGCCATGCGGTGCGTATAATCATTGCGTTTTGGCAGTTTGCTGCTACCGATTCCTCTCCGGCGAGCTTTGTACGTCCATACACCGAGTCCGGACATGTTGGCTGGGATTCAACGTATGGAGTATGATTGGTTCCGTCGAACACATAGTCGGTCGACACCTGTATCATTGACCCTCCGCGTTTTCCTACTGCTTTTGCCAGATAGCCCGGTGCTATATTGTTGAGCACATTGCAAAGTTCCTCATTGCTTTCTGCCTTGTCAACTGCTGTATAAGCCGCACAGTTCACAATACAGTCTATGGCATTGTTCTCAACGAATTTCTCTACGGCCTGCTCATCGGTAATATCGAGTTCTTGAACATCTGTAAAGAAATATTCATACTGTGTATTTTCTTTCGCCAACAACTGCATCTCGTTTCCGAGTTGTCCGTTACATCCTGTAATCAAAATGTTTTTTATCATGACCTTTAATGTATTATAGTTCCAATTCCCCGTTTTTGTCTTTTTTGTAATAATCAGCCAGCATACCCAATAAGGTGGCAATATCGTCCATTGCTTTTTGGGTGTCCGCTCCTATCGGCTTGTTTTGCAGGCGCAACATCATCAGTCCGTACATGGCACTAAGACAGTTCTCTATTTCCGGCTGTTCTTCATTGCCTTTCATTCGGCTTCTGAGTTCAACGATGAATGGCAGTGCCTTGTAATAAGCCGCCGAATAGAAATGGTGCTTGGGCGATTTGAGAAGTGACGTGTGCAAATCGGTCAGCAGTATGATGATGTTTTTATTTATCTGCAAATGTCCTTTCTCTTTCACCCCTTCATCGCGCATCATTGCAATAAGGTCGGAATACCATTGCCGCAGTTCTGCACTTTGCTCGGAGGGCATCTCAAACTTCGACAGATAGTTCTGTTCCAGTTGGTCTATATCCAAGCCGTTAGCCCGTATAATGTCCTCCACCTGCCACATATAAAGCAAGTATTCCGCGATATTCTTCTCTTTGAGTTTTCTTGCAATATACATTGTCTGAATAGTTTTACATTAAGTCCGTCTGTGAAATGCCTGTCAATATACCATTGGCATGGAATGTCCCGTCAGTGTATATACTATAACGATGGCAGACACCAGCATGACGATGGTTCCGATAACTCTGTTTATAATCCATATTCCGCGCACATTGAATTTGTTGCGTACCTTGTCTACGAGCAGTGTCAGAATGAACCACCACAGCAGCGCGCCTACCACTATGAACAGATAGCCCATGATTTGAGGCAGGGGATTTTCGGGCACTACAAAGGTGAACTGTCCGAACATTGCCACGAACAGGAAAATGATTAGCGGATTGGAAAAAGTGACAAAGAATCCTGTCACGAAATTATGTACTAATGTCCCTTTGTTGTGTGACACTGGACGTATGGATTGTACCGGATTCGACCTGAATGTATATATGCCGAAAAGGAATAGCAGCACGCTGCCGACAAGCTTGACCCAGAACAGTGTGCCGGGATCCTCAATAAACTGTACGACAAAAGACATGCCGTAACCTGTGATAAGAGCATATATGATGTCGCTCAGGGCTGCACCGACACCGGTTGCCAGACCATACCAGCGTCCTTTGTTGAGAGTACGCTGGATACAGAGCACACCTACCGGTCCCATTGGTGCTGATGCGACAATGCCGATGATAGTCCCTTTCACTATCATTTCCATTACACCGATAGTCTGCTGCCAGGGTATGAAGTTCTGTATTGTTGATTCTAATATTTGCATAGCAGTCACAAAGATAGTGCAAACCACGCGCAATATGAAATAAAAATCCTTTTTTTTGCCTTTAGAGAAACTGTGTTCTTTTTATTAAGGACACACGGGTATGGCTTCTTTCCTATTTCGCGATTTTCTTGTATCTGAAAATATCCGTCAGTTTTCCATAAGGAGATTCTGTGATGGAACTGCTGATCATCATGCTGTCGTCAATTTCCGTAATGTGATACCATAGGTAGTTTGTGGAGTCGTCCTCAAGTCCGTCGAGCAATGTTCCGATGATGCTGTCACGGAGTGTCCATGTGCCGGTTTCGATGTTGCCGCCTTCATTGAGAATGTAGGTGGAGTCGGACTTGAACTCATAACAAACAAAGTTGTCAAAGTGGGCGATGTCGCCTGTCGGGTCGGGCACACCGTTTATCTCACTTTCAATCGAGACAAGTTCCCAGCGGCCGATGATGTGTTCGCGGCTGAGTTCTGACTCGCAACTGGCAGCCAGCAATGCCGTGAATGATGCCGCCAACAAGTTTCCTGTTGGCATAAAAAACTTTTTCATCCTGATGTATTAATCTTTTTCTGTACCTTAAATTTGTTTTCCTCTTTCTTTGCCCTGTGGACAAAAGGATAAAAGCGCGTCATGCAAAAAGCATTTTCAGTGTCTCTTTTCATGATGCTGCTTTAGTGTAGCATAAATGTATGTTGCGGCTTGTTACTGTTTCCCAATAGAGAGCTTGCCGTGTCTATTCAAAATACGATGCTATGACATCGTCTGCATAATCGGCGTCAATGTCGGTATGAAGAGTTCCGTCTTTGTCATGGCTGTAGAGAATGAAGTCTATGAAAGTGTACAAGTTTTCATCCTCTGTCTCGCCCGACTCGTCCGAATCTTTGACCACTGTCACATTTACAGTCGTGTCGTCGATAACGTCAATTTTCAGTGCGTCGGTCTCTTCGTACAGACCTTTAACGAAATCTTCAATGTGGTTGTAGATGCAGTCCGACAATTCTTCTTTAGTCTTGCATTCCATCTTTCTATATCGTTTTATGATTGTTTTTTTGGGAAAAATATCCCGAAGAATAGATTTTATCGAGTGTCCTGCGGACATGTCATTCCGTAATTTCTCCGGCAAGCGATGTGTTCATCAGCTGTCTGACCTCGTCTGCCGAATAGCCTCTGCCGAACAATACCATGAGTTTGGTTATGGCTGCCTCGATGGTCATGTCGCGTCCGCTTACCACACCGGCACTCAGCAGTTGCAGCCCTGTTTCATAGAGTCCCATCTCCACACCGCCACACTGGCATTGCGTGATGTTTACAACCACTTTCCCCTCTGTCGTAGCCTTCTTTATGGCGTCAATGAGCCATTGGCGGCGGGGCGCGTTGCCGGAACCGTATGTACGGAGTATGATACCGCGTATATTGTCCAGATTGAACACATGCTCAATCAAGTCTTTCCGTATTCCGGGGAACAGGGTAAGGGCAAGCACACAGTTCTCATATTCAAAATGAGGAGAGAATGGTCTTGACAAGTCCGGTTTGCGTATATTGCCGTAGTTGTAGTTGATATTTATTCCTGTATGCGCCAGTTCCGGACAGTTGTATGAGCTGAATGCGTTGAAGTTTTCCGCGTTTGACTTGGTCGTTCTGTTGCCTCTGAGCAAATGCTGTCCGAAGAACACGCACACTTCCGGCACTAAAGGATTGCCTTCATCGTCTTGTGCCGCTGCCAGTTCGATGGCTGCAATCAGGTTCTCTTTTCCATCGGTTCTCAGCACACCTATCGGCAATTGACTCCCGGTCAGAATCACCGGCTTGGCGATGTTTTCGAGCATGAAGCTTAAAGCCGATGCTGTATATGCCATAGTGTCCGTACCGTGAAGAATGACAAAGCCATCGAAATTATGGTAATTGTAATTGATAATCTTCACCAGCTTCACCCATAATGTCGGCTCCATATCTGATGAGTCGATAGGAGGGTCAAACTGATACGAGTGAATGACGTAGTCGAACTGGTTGAGTTCCGGCACATGCTTCCGCAAATGGTCGAAATTGAATGTCTCAAGCGCGCCCGTTTCCGGATTACGTATCATTCCAATTGTGCCACCCGTATAGATTAGCATGACCCGTTTTCTGGGTTTGAAAAAGAAGTTTGTCGTCTCCATAAAACTGTTTTCTGCTGCAAAGGTACTGTTTTCTTGCAAAATGTAAGGCATGAGAGAGACAAAAATAGTGGAAATGTGATTGCCTGTTTGCTTTTTGTTATACGTGAGATTATGCAAGATTTGTCGAATACGTTATAGCGGGCATGTCCGCGCTTCTTCTCGCAAGTACGCTTTGTCATGAAATGTACTTATTCGATATGCAGGCTGTCGAATATCTTAATATAAAGCCTGATGGCTTCCTCTATCTCCTGAATCTTGATGTATTCATCGGCGGTATGCGACCTTGTGGAGCTTCCCGGACCGATTTTTACGGACGGAAAACGCATCAGAGCCTGGTCGGACAAAGTGGGCGAGCCGAAAGGTTTCAGTCCGAGTTCCTCACAACGCTTGACGAAAGGGTGCGTGTGTGAGATACGTGAGGAGTTGAGACGGAAGGAGCGCGCTTTTGCCTCACATCTCAGGTGGGCGGATATTTCCTCGAAAAGCTCTTCGTTGCTGTAACACTCGTTGCTGCGCACGTCTATTGTAAAGGTGCATTTGTCGGGTATCACGTTGTGCTGTGTCCCCGCATTGATGATGGTTACGGTGGTCTTCACCGGACCCAGCAACGCGGTTTCTTTGGGAAAGCGGTATGTGCTGATCCATTTTATGTCGTCCAGCACCTTGTATATGGCATTGTCGCCCTCATCCCTTGCGGCATGTCCGGCTTTCCCGTGTGCTGTCACGTCTATCACCATCAGTCCTTTCTCGGCTGTGGCAGGCTGCATCTCCGTTGGCTCGCCCACCACTCCGAGAACTATCTCGGGCAATAGGGGAAGCACGCTCTCTATTCCGTTCTTTCCCGATACCTCTTCCTCGCACGATGCGAGAAAGATGACGTTGTAGTTGCGTGGATGTCCGCTGCCGCACAGGTGCAGGAACGCTTGAAGCAGTGACACGACACTGCCTCCGTCGTCGTTGCTTCCCAATCCGTAAATTCTGCCGTCCTCAGTCGTTTCCGCCACAAACGGGTCGTGTGTCCATCCGCTCACCGGTTTTACAGTGTCGATGTGCGCGTTCAGCAGCACAGTGGGGCGCGCCTCGTCGTAGTCGGAGCAGATGCTCCACACGTTGTTGCCGTGGCGGTGGACCTCCATTCTTTTTTCTGTCAGAAACGTTTCTATAATGTCTGCCGCCGCTTTCTCCTCGCGGCTTATGGATGGTGTCTCAATCAGACGTTTCAGTAATGCTGTCGCCTCATAAGTGCGGTAGTCGATGCTCATGATTCTATTGTTTTGCTGTGTGGGATTCCTGCATGGAACTGCCGGAATTGAAAATGCGGATACACTCATTGTGAACATGAATCTCAGCAATTGAATGTATCCGCACGTCTTTTCTTATTATATTAATCTCTGTGTTCAGTTCCTAAACCGGGACTGTATCCTTGTTTATTCCCAGTACAGAATCTGTTTGTTGATGTTCCATTTGTGGTCTTTAGGGAAATCATCGCCCTCCCATGCCTTCTTGCTTGTCCATTTCTCTGCCGGATCAGTCCAGAATGCATCGTCAGCCGGCAAGCCGAGAGGCAGGAATGCGAGGCTTGTCATGTAGAGAGATCCGTTGTTTGTATACCAGTCTGCCACATTCGGGTGGTTGCCTACAAAGCCGATGGTGAGGAAACCGCCTGCGTTGAAGTTGCTTGCGCCGCCGAACATGCGTTTGGTGACAGCTGTGATGCCAGCGCGCACTTGCCCGTTGCTCAGCTCTTTAGGAAGCTGCTTGCGCCATGCAAGCTGTGCGAGTGGCTGGAACACTGCCATGCGGTAAGGAATAGAGCGTCCTACCACAGGGAATGTACCCTCAGGCGAGATGAAGCGTTCAAGAATGACGCTGAACTTCTGCATACGGGTGCGTGCTTCTTCCAGACGTTTCTTTGAACCATTCTTGTCGCCTGTGTTGCGGCAAGTCCATGTGTCGTTGCCTTTTTTTGCACATATCATCTCCAGACATTCCACGTACATAGGCTGGATAACGTATGAGTTGTAGTAGTCGAAAGCGAATGCCGGACCGTCGCTATACCATCCGTCACCGATATACCACTCTTCCACCTTGTTCATCGCCATGTGTATGCGGTAGTTGTCGTAGTCGGCGCCGACATACATAAGGAAGCATTCCTCCATAGCCACGAAGAGATGCCAGTTTGTGTAAGGCGGGTCATAGCGGCGCAGGCCCTGAAGTTCTTTTATGTAACGCTGCTTGGTCGTCTCGTCGAGAGGCTGCCAAAGGGCGTCATATCCACGGTAGAGGCTCTCTACCACGTAGGCGGCGTCGACAAGTGTCTGGCCTCCTGATTTCCATCCGAGATAGTCCGGACTCTCGGGGTCGACAGCGTTTGCGTATGCTTTCAGTGCCCATTCGCGCAGCTGCTTGCGTTTCTGTCCCTCCGCTGTGTCGTCATCGGGGAGCGAGAGCCACGGTGCAAGACCTGCCATCAGGCGGCCGAAGCACTCCATGTAGGACACTTTCTTATCGCGGTTGTCCCATGTAGGCGACAACTCAAGGTTTCCGTTCTCTGTGGTCATGACTTTCTGCAAATTGCCTTCTGCCATGTTCTTCAGTACAGGCTCTGCCATTTGGTACATGATTTCAACCCACACTTCGCGGTCTGTTTTCTCTACCTGCTTTTTCTTCGCGCTCATTGCCAGAGGCACCATGATGAGTGCCGCCACGATGAATAATAGTCTTTTCATATTATTTTATTTAAAAGTTATAGAATAGTCCTGTTCTCCAGTTTGTTACATTATGCTCTGCCTGCCTGCGCCGCTGTCAGTTGCCGCGTCTGAACACAGATTCCATCTCATGGCTCATCAGCACCAGTTCCTTGTTTGTGAGCTTCATTATTTGGAATGTGTCTACAATCTCTCCGCTTTCCTCACCCACTTTCTTTGGCGAGTGGAGCAGAAGCAAGCCGTCCTCCAGCTTCCAACTGTCATACTCGATGCTCATGTCGTATGTGGCGGCTTTCCCATCGGCTGTGATTTCGAGGCTTTGGCTTCCGCCCTTGCCGTTGGGCTGTGTCCACAGATGTTGTAAGGCTGTGAGATTTATGGCAACAGAGGCTGTCATGTCGCCCTCTGCCGACACTGTATATATTACATTGAGGTCGTCACCGCTTTCCGCTCCGCCGGTAATGGAACTTATCGGCATGTTGAGCAGAAGTGTGTCTCCATCCTCATCCACCAGCTCAAGTACGTTCATGCTGGTCCCGTCACCGACAGTGCCGGTGGCTTCCATGATGTCAGGAAGCTCCATTATCGGTTGGATTGCCACCTTCTCCTCAGCCTTTTTCTGCTCGCCGGTACAGCCCATCCATGCTGCTATGATTATTACGAGAGGCATGAATATGCCTGTTGCATGTTTTGTTTTCATATTATAGTGGGATAATGATATGCTCAAAAAAACGAACTTATATCCGCTTCCTTGTTCCGGTTTCTTCGCATTCCGTCAGGGACGGACTTCTTGACGTGACAACCGTACTCCTGTACAAAGGTACATGAATAATCAGAAAAATAACTATCCGCTCCGCTTTTTCTTGTGAATAAATTGCTTGCGCGAGTGTTTTGAACGGATTTTCCGCGTTTTTTTTGTGTGGCATGTTGGGCATATGTCTTGTAAGAGTGCTTGACAAATGTTCTGCGGAATGTCTGATGGGCTTCTTGACATTTTGTAAATGTTCTTTTTGATGCACTTAGACAGGCTCCTCCATCGCTTCTCGCCACATCTTCTAACTTGGTGGAGAAATTATATGTCTTGCTAATCAATGCATTAATTTCTCTGTGAACACAGTAGACAGGCTCCTTTCCTAAGTTAGGGGAGGTGGCGCGAAGCGACGGAGGAGTCTGTCTCAAAAGTCAATAAAAATTAGAATATTTCTGACAATTTGATATGTTAAAACCAAACTCCGTAAAATCGCCTCAAAATGAACCGGACTCAACCTCGGTCGCAAAAACGCGATTCTACGGAGGGTTTTGAGTCTTGAATTTCAAGTGGACAAACAGAACAATTCGACCGACTAAAAGATTCATAAAATCAAGCGAAAATGCCCCGATTCCACCCAAAAGCCCAACAAAACCCAAAATTACAAGGTGCTGAAAATTTATTTCCAAGGCACACTGATTTTTTGCGCAAGGCGCACGAAATTTATTTTCAAGGCGCACAAAATTTTCAAAGCCCGTTTTTCGGCCCAAAATCGGGCATTTTTCCAAATCATTTCCTCAGAAAGACGGCAACCGGGTTTTCAATGCTCCAAAAAACAAAAATGGATTTTGAACCTGAAAAAAGACAATTTTAAGACAAAATTTTCATAACTCGCTGATTATCAATATATCCTATTTTGTGCTCAGCCCTTCGTTTTTGATCAAAAACTGCTGCTTTTTTGTAAAATAGCATTTGCTTGATTATCAATACCTTATCTACTCGGTCTCAAAAAATAGCCTCAAACTCGAGGAGAAAAACAGGGTGAAATGTTAAAAAAACGGGTCTCTTGTCAAATGTCAAAATGCTACTTTGAGTGTGCTCAGTAAGCTTGCCGCAGTTCGTATATTGTATGGTATGGTGTACAGTGGATGAGACAGGGGAAGCTGGCATGGCGGTTGTCTGCGTCAATTCCATAACCACATATTGCTGTTATCTGTATTCTTCTCATAGGAAAAGACGGTGTGGCTTTTGCCCAGTTGTCCATGTTCTAACAAGCGGCTCTCCATACCTAATAAATATATGAAAGGAGAAAAATGAGCCGAATTTGCCCTTTCTTTTATTTGTTAAAAATGAATAGTGTATAATAATAGTTTACATTAACTGTTTTAACAAAACGTGAAAACTGTAAACTATATGTAAACAAATTAATATATTGATTCTATGAATGTTATGTTTGGATATACTTTTTCGTCGTAATACGGTAAACTTTATGAAAAATGCACTTCAAATTCTTGCGTTTTAATAAGGAATCGAATATATTTGCAACTTGAAAGGTGTAATTATTATATATATTATGAAGAAAAGTTACAAGGCACTGCTCGGATTGGCAGTGCTGCTGAGTCCGGTAGCCGCTCAGGCACAGTCCGACTCGCAAGGAGGCAAATTATTCTATCCTTACAACTATGTACAAGTACAGGGCGGGGGGTCGATGGTATTCATTACAGGTGGTGGTTCAGATCTTATATCTCCGGCTTTCGGGCTGAGTATAGGACGCCAGTTCTCGTCCGTGGTTGGAGCGCGTCTGAATTTTCAGGGCTTGGATTCCAAAGCAAAGAGAGGCGATACCTCAGAGACATTCAAATATCTGAACACAGACCTTGACCTGTTGCTTAATCTTACCAATCTGTTCTCGAAAAACAACAATCACAAGATGAATGTGTATGTGTTGGGAGGTTTGGGACTCAACTACTCTTGGGACAAGGACTGGGCACCGAGTACAAACAACGAGATTTTGGGACACAATTTTCGTGTGGGAGCCATTGCCGAATATAAAATCGCAAGGCCTTTCAGTGTGTCGCTGGAGGTGGCTTTCGACAACATGAGTGACAAGTTCAATCCTAAGATTAATAATTCCGATGATTGGATGGGTACGGCGAAGATTGGGCTTGCCTACAATTTCGGCTACTCAAAGAAGCCTGATTACGTGGAGCTTGAGGAACCGAAACCGCTGTCGCTGTATGAGCAGATGCAGCTCGGTGTGCGCAACCGTATCGACACTTGGATGAAGCGCCTGAAGGGCGAGTCGAAAGAAGACTATCTGCTGCGTACAGGCGATGACAAGATTGCGTCGCTCCGCCTCCAGTATGAGAAGGAAATATCTACGGATATGGCGGGAGACAAAATCGGAAGCTCCGAGGTGTCTCTTGGAAAGTATCACTCGGGAAAGGAACTCCTTTCTGTCGATTTCAACACGATGCCTTCCATCACACTCAGTGTGCCTCGCGATGAAGTGAGCGCGTTCAGAAAGGCTGACGACATGACATTCAAGAACACTGTGTATGGACTGAACAAGGACGACCATTTCGAGGTGCTTTATACGGAGGTGCTCAACGGAAACAACTCGAAGACATATGTGTATAACAATCTGGAGCGCAAGAATGCCGCACTTCTCTCTTCTGACGGATATTTGCCGCTGGAGGTGGCGTTGCAGTCAATTGCCAATGAGGAAAAGTTGCAGCAGATTACCACAAATGCCGTACAAGAGGCTAAAGACCAGAATATCCTGACGGACAATACGGTCATCTCTGTGTCTACGGCTGTGGTGCCTGACAAGGATGCTGCCGGAAAGGACATTCTCGACTATAAAGTAAGCTACAGATATACGGTGAAGGACGATTTCAGCGTGTCCGATGACTTTGCTCCGGGCAAGTATGACGCTGAGAACTCAAAGGCTTCGGTGGCAATGCTGAACATCATCAAGAAGGCATTCGAGGCTGATTTCGCACAGTATGTGAAGGCGGGAAAGGCTTGCCGCATCTCGTTTACGGGTACTGCCGACGCTATGCCTATCAACGGTGTGATACAGTATAACGGGAAATATGGCGACATTAACAACTATACGGTGAATGTCAATGGAACCAAGAAGAAGATTTCTGTCACAAAGAAGGCCGGCATCACAAATAATGAGCAGCTTTCTCTTGTGCGCGCAAAGAGCGTGAGGGATTATATTTACAAGAATGTCAAGAACCTTGACACAATGAAGACAACCGATGAGTATAACATCGAAGTTTCTTCGGAGGTAGGCTCACAGCATCGTCGCGTGATGGTGGACTTCTTGTTCTATGACGCATTCTGATTCTCTCTGATGGAATAATCATGTCCCGTCGTTTTCTTTCGTGAGAAAGGCAACGACGGGCTATTTCCTTATTATATAAGGTACAATTTGTGTTATGTGAAAACGATTCCTGAAAACGGGTCGCAGGGTGAATGGCTTTTAGGGGAAGGTGTCGGGATTTGCAGACATCAATAAAATCTGACCACTGAATCCTAATTGTCCGTACACCTTGATTCCGGCGCTTTGAAGGTGAAAAAAGAAACATCCGTATATTGGCAAGACGGAGCGTGTAAACTCAATAATCTGATTATCATTAAAATGAAACGAACAATCTTATTCCAATTTCTTGGCTTTCTTTCAATGGGCATGTCTGCACAAGACTCTTTTACGGCTGAGCCGGAATCTGTGCAGGAGAATATGACCGGGGAGGAGACTGTGTATGCGTCTCCGGCTGATTCTGTATTCGCTTCGGCGGAAGAACTGTTCCTGCGCTTCTTTACCATGTCTACAAATCCTTCTGCCAATAAGGTGGAAAGGTATGACGCGCTGTTGGAATCGTTTATGAACTATCTCAAATGTATGGATTCTGCCGACAGCGGGCGTCAGCAGATTATCAAGGAAAAGATACGCAAACTCCATCCTTTTATGGAAGAGGCGGGAGTCTACTACTCGCAGGCGGGAAATAATGCCACTGCATACGAATATGTGAAGTGTTTCCTCAATATTCCGATGCTCCCAATGTTTGAGGGTGACAAGTTCATGCGCAGCAACAGCTATCCGTCTCTTGTATTGTTTGCCGCTACAGAGGCATACAACGCAAAGGAACTCGAGGAAGCGGTTACTTTCTTTCAGGAATACTTGGACCTGGGAGTGAAGCACCGCCAAGAATTGTGTTATACGTTTTTGGCTGCGTCGCTTGAGGTGCTGGAACGCTACAGTCATGAGGAGCGCGTACTTGAGGAGGGACTTATGAACTATCCTGACAACATGAAAATGTTGCGCCTCTCGGTAAACTTGTATTGTAGGAAAAAGAATATGGAAAAGGCGAAGGAACTGTTGGAATATGCGCTGACAGTGTCGCCAAACGACCGCGAGTTGATGTATTGCAAGGCAAATGTGCTTGAAGGTGAGGATGATTACCAAAAAGCGGCAGACATTTATAAGGAATTGCTGGTGGAGGACCCGAACAGCCTTTTGCTGATGGAAAGACTGGCTTTGTGCCATTACAATATGGGAGGTTCTCTTGTGAATGAGAGCAATAAGCAGGCTGACGGGGCGGAGATGAAGCGTCTGAGAGATGAGGCGGCAAGGAACTATAATTCGGCTATTCCGCTGTTGAAACGCATTGTGGTGGCCGACCCGAACAATACTGTTTATATGGCGGCATTGGTTGACGCGTATAACCAAACGGGCAATACGGAGGCGGCTAAGGAAATAAAGAGTCAGATTGACTCAAAACCGAATATGGCTATTGCCTCTTCGGGCGCGGGCAGTGCGGGCATACCTAATTTCAATGAATGGGCACTCCCGGCTATTAATGAGGAACTGGACAAATGGGCACAGAAAGACCCTTACGAGACAACAGATGAGTTCACTAAGCGTGTGAACAGTGAGTCGCGTATCGCAATGGCTTTCGAACTGAGGAAAAAGGCGGAGGCTGATTTTATCGCACGGTATAGCGGCAAGTTCGATATGGACGACATGACGTTGAAACCGTATGACGCTGACCACGAGACTTTCAAGATTCAGACACGTCAGGGCGCCATCTACTTGCAGGTGCCGAGGGAAGATAACAAGGCGAAGAGCTTTCAGAAGCAGTGGAGCAGTGTAAGAACGGAGAATCCTAAGTTCGCCATTGACAAGGACGGCAACATGGTGCTTTCTGAGCTTATGTTCATACAGGGCGACGGCACTGCCTATTTCTATGACGCGAGAAAGGAACTGAGCTATGCGCAGACAAAGGTGACAGTGCAGTTCGACAATATCAGCGCGGAGGATATGGGAAAGCTTATTGGCGACAAGGGCAATCTGATGGCTAAGAACGATGCCACAAAGGTGGTGATGGTGGGCGAGTCGGATGTGGACATATCTGTGCCGCGCAACAAGCGTGTGAATGAGAATACTTGCGCGCTGATAATATGTAATGAGGATTACAAGAATACAGGAAGTGTGGAGTTTGCCAAGAACGATGGAAACTCGTTCTACAACTATTGTATTCAGACTCTTGGCATACCGGGAAATAATATCTATATGCAGGACAATGCCACAGGTGGAGATATTGACGCGAAGCTCGATATGATTAAAAGTTTTATTGCCTCTCGAAATGGCAGTGCGCGTGTCATCATGTACTATTCCGGTCACGGACTTCCTGACCCTTCTACAGGAGAGGCTTATCTGTTGCCGGTGGACGCTTATCCTAAGAGCTTACGCTCATGCCGCAAATTGTCGGACATCTATGCGCAGCTTTGCGAGCATCCATCGCAGTCGGTCACTGTCTTCATTGATGCTTGCTTTAGCGGTGCCAAACGTGATGGTGCCATGATGGACGTGGCAGCGCGTGGTGTGGTCATCAAACCAAAACCGATGGCGGCCAAAGGAAATATGGTAGTCTTCACGGCTTGTAGCGGAGAGGAGACGGCATATCCGTTCAAAGAGCAGAAGCATGGAATGTTTACTTATTTTCTTTTGAAAAAACTGCAAGAGACAAAAGGCAGTGCCTCTTACAAGGAACTGGCTGAATATATAAGAAAGGAAGTGGCGCAAAACAGTCTTGACATCAATCGTATGCCGCAGACACCGACTACAACTCCTTCGGCCGCTATTGAGGATGTGTGGAAAAAATGGCAATTGGACAGAGAAAAATAGTCTTCGGCATATAATTGGATTTTGGCGGAAACGGAAAACACAAACGATGGAAAGAAAGGGAAAAAACTATTGTAAATCAGCCTTTTTTCGGCATTGTGATGATTTTTATAAAAGTTTTCTCGCTTTTCTTTTCTTTTTGCCGAACAAATATTTACATTTGCAATGTCAACAATGAGGGGCTATAATAACAAGAGTTAGAGAAAAATGAAAATGTTTTACTAATAAAAACAATGTTATATGAAAAAGCTATTTTTTATTGCGATAGCATTGCTTATCGCCGGTACTTCTACTTTTGCACAAGAAAAATCCGCAAAACAGATAGCCAAAGAACGTAAGGAATTGATGAAGTATTCAAGAAAGGCTCTTGAAGAAAAGGCTTCAAAAGATGCCAGAAAAGAGGCTAAACGTCTGACAAAACAGGGATGGAGGCCTATCGCAGGCTCGCTTCCGTTGGAAAAGCAGCTCGATATAGCATACAAGATGCAGTTTGAGTATGATGAGGACCTTTATCCGAGATACATTATGGGAGAGGCTACTGCTGTAAGTACGATAGAAAGTGCCGCAAGATTGCAGGCTGACCAGTTGGCAAAGGAAGACCTTGCTTCTAATATTCAAACAGAGATTACAGGATTGATTGAGAATACGGCAACTACACAGCAGATTGCTCCGGATGATGCTACTGCTATGGTGAAAACCGTAGCGGCAAGCAAGTCTTTGATATCACAGACACTTACTACTCCGCGTCCGGTTTTGCAGATGTCGCGTGTGCTCCCTAACAAGAACTACGAGGTTACATTGCGTTTCGCTTATAGCGGTGCTCAGGCAAAACAGAACGTGAAGAACGTGATGCTTAGAGCGTTGGAAGGTGAGGGCAGTGAACTTCACGACCGTATCAGCAATCAGACACTTTGGAATGCTGAGTAATCCCTTATAAGTGTAGCAATGCGTTTATTGATTACATTCTTATTTATTATAGTCTTCTCTCTGGCGGGATTCTGCCAGAGAGAAGCTACTGTACATGGAGAATATACATATCGTGGACCTGAGTCTGTTTCTATAGCGGAAGCCAAGCGTATCGCCTCCGAAAATGCTAAAGTACAGGCTGTAGAAAGCGAGTTTGGAAGTTCTCTTACGCGTTCTGTTTTCCATAATATGGTCGATGAGAATGGAATAGGCAGGTCGAAAATGCTTGTGTTCGGAGGAAACGACTTGAAGGGAGAATGGATTGGCACTAAAGAAGAGACGTTCACACCTCCTGTCTTTGAAAACGGAGAAATAACTTTTACGGTAAAAGTGGTTGGTGTGGCGAGAGAAATCGTTTCTGCTCCCATTCAGTATAAGGCACAAATACTGCGCAATGACGTGAAAAAAGTGAAGGGCTCGGATTTGTTTGCCTTGAATGAAAGGAATCAAGCCGATACGTTTGTCACAGGGGATGATTTGTATATGAACTTTTGCTCCTCTGTGGATGGTTTTCTTGCCGTGTATCTTGTGGACAAGGACGATGCTTATTGCCTTCTTCCTTATGGAGGGGACGAAGACGGCAAGCAGCCTGTAACGCATGGGGAGGAATATACTTTCTTTCATGAGAAGTTCGCACCGAAAGAATTGAGAGGTATTACAGATGAATATAATTTGACTTGTGAGGGAGAAGCGGATATGAATCGTATCTATATACTGTTCTCTCCTAACATGTTTACGAAAGCTCTTGATTATAATCCGAATAAAGATGTTGAACCGACTCCTGGAATGGCAACCCTGCCTCGTCAGTTGAGTATGGAAGACTTCCAAAAGTGGCTCTTCAGTTGCCGCAAGCGCGACAAGAGCATGAATGTTGATATTAGGGAAGTTGTGATTAAGAGAAAATAGTGGAGATTCTCGCATGAAGGTGTGTGAATGCTCCATCACTATACATTATAATAAATTACCGATATGAAGAAAAGCATAATAATATCTGCCTTAATCGTATGTGCTGCCCATGATGCGGCGGCGCAGAACAATAATACGTTCCGGCAGCAGTATGAACAATTCAAGAGTAATGCGGAACGGGAATATGTGGAATTTCGCAAGAAATGCAATGAGGATTATGCGAACTTCATGCGTCAGGCATGGAAACTATACAAGGGTGAGGAGCCTATAAAAATTCCAGAGGAAAAGAAAGTCCCGGTCGAGACATTCCCTGACAAAGACAAGAATAAGCCGATTAGTACGAATCCTGTTCCGATAAAGAATGTCATAGAAAATGCCAAGCCGATAAAACAGCCTCAGCCTATCTGTGAGATTCCGGAAGAGCCGCCTTTTGTCCCATATATTGACAAGACTGTTCTCCGGCCGCGAAATGAAATAAATGCGCATCTGGATTCTATAAAATCATTATTGTCACTTCTGAAACCTCAGAATATTCCTCTTGACACGCTTGATCATGATGATCTTATTGATATTCTTCCGCAGCTCGATTATACAATACGTGGAGTGGGAGACGACAAGTCTAAATTGTCGCTTGATACGATAAAGGCTCTTATTGCCGTGCTGACTCCGCAGAATATTCCTTTGGATACGCTTGACCACAGAGACCTTATTGATATACTCCCATTCATTGAGGATGGGTTGAGAAAGAATGCCGGTAAGGACCTCAAAATGCAGCTTAAGGGCATTAAGGCATTGCAGGCAATATTGACGGTTCCTGATATAGTGGCTGATATTCCGATGGATGAGCCGGAATATGAGTATGTGAAGTTCAATTTCTATGGAGGCACCCACAAGGTGCGTTTAGGAGAGGAGAACAGGTTCGTTCTTCGTGATTGCAAGGAGAAGACAGTGGCGGATGCCTGGATGAAACTGTCACGTGAGCGTTTCAGCAACACACTGAAGGATTGTCTTGCTCTCCGTGATGCCGGACAGTTGTGCGACTGGGCTTATCTGAATATGCTGAAGGCTGTCTGTGATGCTTTCTGCGGTGAGGGTACAAATGAGTCGACTCTGATGATGGCTTATATCTACACACAGTCGGGATATAAGATGAGGCTTGCCTCGAATAATAACAAGCTACACATGTTGTTTGCTTCTAATGCGCTGATGTATGGCAAGTCATATTATGTGATAGGTAATGAGCATTTCTATATATTTGACTCCGATGCCAATTCGGTAAGCATTTTTGGTGAGCTTGCTGTGTTTGACAAGCCTTTCCAGAAGGAAACTCCGATGACGATGCTCATTACCAAAGAGCAGAAGTTCAAAATAGCGGAAACGGATACGAGGACTATTGTTTCAGAACGCTATCCCGATATGAAGGTGGAGACTAAAGCAAATAAGAACCTTCTTGATTTCTATGATGCTTATCCGCCGTTTGCGCAGACTGGTGACGACCTTATGACGCGCTGGTCTATATATGCGAATACTCCGCTAAGTTCTCAGTCTACAGAGATGCTTTACCCTGTCCTAAAGGAAAAGGTTAAGGGAAAAACGCAGCTTGATGCAGTGAACAGAATATTGAATTTCGTACAGACGGGATTCGTCTATGAGTATGATGATGTGGTATGGGGACATGACCGCGCATTCTTTGCTGATGAGACTTTATATTATCCGTATTGCGATTGTGAAGACCGCTCTATTCTTTTCTCTCGTATTGTGCGCGATATTCTTGGATTGAAAGTGTTGCTTGTATATTATCCTGGACATCTTGCTACTGCTGTGCATTTTGATGAGGATGTGAAAGGAGATTATATCACACTGAAAAACGAGAAATATACGGTTTGTGACCCTACTTATATAGGTGCTCCTGTCGGCCGTACTATGCCGAATATGGACAACAGCGGGGCAACGGTCATTTTATTGGAATGATGGCTGGTATTTTGGAAATGCCACTTGTGATATAAGGAATGTTTGCCTATAGATGCAAAAGTTTATAGGCAAACATTTTGTTTATAGCTGCGAGCATCTGTTTTTTCTCTTCTTGTTTTGGCGAAACCCTGTACTCTGAGGATGCGGATGTATAAATGGTAAGGTGAATTTATAACTGCTTAAAATATGTCGAAAATGAAAATATCTACTGTTCTTTTTATGTTGTCGTGCCTTCTGTCTATGAATATGGAAGCGCATCATGCGGATTTGTCTTGTACGGACTCGTTGGAAGACAGAACAAGCCAATTGCGGGATTTGTTGAATGCTGCTAATGCGGATAGCAGCGATTTTGGAACAAGCGATTATTCTGGTTTTGTAGATAGTGTACAGAATGTATATCGGCGGTTTCGTATGGATTGTAACAAAAGATATGCGGAGTTTGTCCGTCAGGCATGGAAACAATATGGAGCGGAACCACCAGTGCGGAAGCCTCGAATGGAAAAAATGCGTGTGGTTCCGGTGGCAGACACAACTAAGAGGGTGACGACGGCGGCTTATAAAGTTGCCAAGGTGGTGCGCAAGCCGTCAAGGCAGGCACAGCCGGCTCCTTTTTTCAAGATACCTGAAGAGAAGCCTTTTCTTGTTGACGAGAAACCTGAAGCAAGAACGGATGTCGATGTTAATATGAATAGTATATCGGCTCTCGATATTGTAGTTCCTGAAAATGACAAAAAGGGAGGTGTTGGCTATGAATGGATGGACTTTTATTTTTACGGAACCAAATGCAAGGTGCGTTTGGGTAATGCGAACAAGTTTGTTCTGAAAGACTGTCGTGCGAATACTATCGCCGATACATGGCTCATGCTGTCGGAAGCGCGGTTCAGCAATGTCATCAAAGACTGTCTTGAATTGCGTAGTGCCGGAAGACTTTGCGACTGGGCTTATCTGCAAATGTTGAAGGCTTTGTCCGAGACTTTCTGTGGAGAAGGAACTAATGAGGCAGCAATGCTGACTGCTTATATATATTGTCAGTCGGGATATAAGATGAGGCTGGCGACAGTAGACGATAAACTGTATATGCTTTACGGAACCAAAGACCGTCTTTATAATAACTATCAGTATTATATTATAAATGACGCTTTCTTTTATCCGTTGCAGAAGTGTGAGAGCAGCTATATGGACATTTGTGATGTGGCATATCCGAAAGAGCAGGAACTGTCCTTGCTTGTATGGACGGAACAACGTTTCAACATGAAGGCGACTGATACTCGCAGCATTACTTCGTATCGTTATCCTGAATTGGCGGTGGAAGTAAAAGAAAACAAGAATCTGATAGATTTCTACAACTCTTATCCTGCTCCTGAGGGGGACAATAATTTTATGACACGCTGGGTGATGTATGCCAATACTCCTATGGGCAGTCATGCGCGTGCCGCCATTTATCCGACCCTGCACAAGCAGTTGGAAGGCTGTACGCAGCTTGAGGCTGTGAATAAGCTGCTGAATTTTGTGCAGACGGGCTTTGTCTACAGACTTGATGAGGAAGTATGGGGAGAAGACCGTGCGTTTTTTGCGGATGAGACGCTTTTCTATCCGTATAGCGATTGTGAGGACCGCTCCATTCTTTTCTCACGGCTTGTGCGCGATTTGTTGGGTATGAAGGTGGCATTAGTGTATTATCCGGGGCATCTTGCTACGGCTGTAAGGTTTGATAAGACTGTGGAAGGCGATTGTATTGTAGTAGACAATGAGAAATACACAATATGCGACCCTACATATACTCATGCCTGTGTCGGACTTACTATGCCGCAGATGGACAACAATCAGGCCACTGCCATTTTGCTGGAATAGTGTAAAAGGAAGCATTTTAATATAGGGCTATAAAGTATTTGAGAACTGACGGATTTAGTTTGGTTGTCAAGTACTTTATAGCCCTTTTTCTGACAACTTGTTTTTGTTTAATAGTCAAGCATAAGAGAAGCATGTAATTCTGTTTCATGAAACAAACTTGCGATGAGTTCTTCCTGTGTCATGCAGGCATATTGTATGTCCTCCATCGGACTATCGTCTTTTGATATCTCCCCCGACTGTATGGAGTAATATCCTGTATTGTCTCTTAGAAAGTCATCAATTAGATGGATACCTGTATTCTTGTACTTGTTTGTCTTGAAATATAATTCGATTGCTCTGGAGGCATTAAGTACACGCGCCATCATGAAGGGCTTGTTTGTATAAGAAAAGTACCTTAGCGGCTTGTTCTCCTTTGAAACACCACTTTGTAGGGATTGTTTTTTGTGATATAGATACAACAAAAGTGCGTTCTCACTCCCGTTATGGCCTGAGTCCATAAAATCATGTACTATGATTTCGGATGAGCGTTCCGAATATAGGGCGGCTGCAATAGCAGTGTCTTTGTTGGCAGACAAGCAGCCTGATAACAAATGGAGCTGGTCGGGAATATAAGCGTCAAGCACACTCTGAAAGTCCTCTTCCGTATGAATAATGGCATCGGACATATTCTTCCAATGCCTGTGAAACATCGTGTATATGCGGTGTCTTTGTTCGGCGGAGGCAGATACGGCTGGTATGTCTTCTATAAGCATATCCATATAACTTGTGTGCATATTGTAGTCCGTATATTCTTTCATTTCTCGTTTGGAGATGGTGTGGAAGCCAAAACGCTCGTAATAAGCGAATAGTTTTTCATTAGCTGGTATAAGCGTCACCAGTGCCGCATCTGTTTGGCGCGCAAGATTCTCCCTCATGCAGTGCTCCATATAGCCTTTCCCACGCATGTCAGGACGGGTGCATACTCCGGACATGTATAGGACATGCGTGGATATGCCTTTCAGATTCATCTCGTATGGGAAAAGCTGAAAGGCAGAGTCGAATACACCTTCTGCACTGTGCAGGCATAACATGACATTCTGAGTGCATCTTCTGCTGAAATAGAAGTCTGTATAGTCTCCTTCATCGGGAAAAGACTGCATCCATAAGTTCCGGGATATGTCTAAGGCATCCCCGAAAGATGGTGTGTCGCTCATTTTTTACAAAGAAGATTTAAGCTTGAATGTTGAGTTTGATGGTGGCGGCACCATCCTCTCGTTGTTGTAGAATATGGATTGTCCAAAACTCATGCGTGGAACAGCCACATATTTTTTCAATAGCTTCTCCGGCTGATATGATTGCTTGGCTTGCCTCAATCCCTCAATGCCCATATCCTCTTCCCGGTTGATGTAAACGAACTTCTCCGGCAGGGAAGCGGCAAAGAGATTATTGATGACAGTATATGCTCCATCGTATCTTGCGTCAGCCTTTTCCACACAAATGTCGAAAGTGCTATTGTTTATAGGTCCTCCAATGGTAAATGCGGCTACGTTTTCGTCTACCAGCAGCACTCCGCCGCATAAGCCAAGCAGGCGGAAATTGTCGAGAATGAAATTCGTGAATGTAAGTTCGTCTGCCTTGCTTATATAGCTGCCGTCCTCACTGTGCGTCTTGTTCCATTCAATCTCTAATTGTTTGCAAGCCGGAACGTATGCTTCTGTAAGTTCTACGAACTGGGCATTAGGATAGCTGCGGTGAAACTTGTTGATATGGTTCCGTTTTGCCTGCATTTTTTTTCCGGCAAGCGACACAAGATTTTCTCTTTTGTATATGTAATCCGAATTGCTTTCCTCTGCATAAAATTCAAAATGCTTGGGCATGGCACGTTCCACTTCTTCTATTCTTTCTTCTGGTATGCCGAAAATTCTGCATCTTGCGCCGAAATTCTCTGCTTCCTCCATCATTTGCATGAGGACAAAGCGCAGATTGCCGCGTCCAATGGGAAGTGAGTATATGAAACTGTTGTTCATATTTCCCCGCATGACAAGCATGTCTTCTATTATTGCATAACTCATGTTTGTTATATGCTGCCAGCCGCAGATGTTGGCGAAAAGCATGTCCGCTGTCATTCGCCCACTCTCCATCGTGAATCGTTGTATGGCTTCTTTGTCTCTGATTGTCAGCTTTTTGAATGGTCTCATATTTTTGATGCTTGTTTGTCTGATAAAATATTCTCTTATCCTATAGAATGCTTGTAGCCTGTTTTTTGTTCAGGCATGGAATCTTTGATTGATATTATGTGGATGTACAAAAAACTGTACATCAGCTCATTATTTGTGTGCAAAAGTAGGTGTTTTTTGTGAAACTTCTTTTGTCTATCCCTATATTTCAAGTGATAAGCCGGTATAAACTCAAGAGCACCTGACTCCTGTCAATTAATCCTGCCCCATGTTTGTGTTAGCCTTGCCAATGCTCTTGCCTGCAATTCTGAATGTATGGTGCGTATCACGGAAGGCGGTATGCGGGTGAATTTGCTGACATTATGTCACTTGGCGAAAAGACGCGTTTTTAACATTCTCTACACCGTGCTGGTGCGTCGTTTTTTAGGCAGTGTTGATAAACGGTTGATTATCAGTTAAATGTGTTTTTGCAAAAAGAACGCGGTTTTAGGTTAAAAACTAAGGGGTGAACATAAAATAGGATGTGCTGATAATCAGTAAGTTATGAAAATATATCTTTAAAATTGTCTTTTTTCGGGTTCAGAATCCATTTTTGTTTTTCGGAGCACTGAAAATTCGATTGCGATTGTTTTGAGGATGCAATATTGAAAAATGCCTGATTTTAGCCCCAAAAACGGGCTTTGAAAATTTTGTGCGCCTTGAAAATAAATTTACTTCACCTTGCGGAAAAAATCAGTGTGCCTTGGAAATAAATTTTCAGCACCTTGTAATTTTGACTTTTGGGGTACTTTTGGGGAGAAAGGGTGTGTTTTGGCTTGAAATTGTATATCTTTTAGTCGAGCGAATTGTTCTGTTTGTCCACTCAATTTTCGCGTCTCAAAAGTTGCCGTAGAATCGCGTTTTTGCAACCTCGGCAAGGTTCGGTTCATTTTGAGGCGATTCTACGGAATCTGGATTTAACATTTCAAATTGATAGACTTTTACGTGTTTGGCTGACATGCTGATGGTATTTCTGCTGGCTTGTTCAATAGGGAGCTTTGCAAATGTCTGTCAAGTATGTCATAGTCGTCAAGGTAAGAGACTGATTTTTGTTGGACCCATCTGCAAGACATCGGTGACACATTACCAGCATTAAAACTCAGATTTATAAAGAACGAAGTGAATCGCTCTAAATGCCGGATGAACCGGATTTTCTTTGAGCAAAAGTTGTGATACGTTGCATGGCTGCCATTATCACTCTAAATACCGGATGTGTTATTTTTGTGCGTTTTGTATAAATACAGACATTGATTCCGGAAAACCGGTAAATTTCATTCTAAAACAACTCTGTTGATTATAAAAGAATGGAACTTTCATAAAATCCCGCTTATTTTTGCCTGTATAGCTGTCATTAAAATGCCTGTGGAAAACTTCCAAATCCACTGAGAAAATCCATGATTTAACTATAAATTAAAAAAATAACGTAAATAAAATATAAAATACAGACTGTTTCTGTATTTTTCTTCGCTTATGTTTTGCATATTCGCCAATTCTCTCTACCTTTGCACTCGCAAAACGGAAAACGTTGGTGCCATAGCTCAGTTGGTAGAGCAAAGGACTGAAAATCCTTGTGTCCCCGGTTCGATTCCTGGTGGCACCACAAAACAGAAAAAAGAACCGCTGATATTCAGCGGTTCTTTTTATGTATATGTACTCAGATTGTCCGATATGTGTCCGAGACTTATGAGATTGATTATTTTTTTCTGCGTGACAGCTTCATGATGTAGTTTTTCAGGCATATACCATTTCTTTCAATAGTCTGCTCTTTTATGACTTTATATCCTCTGCTTTCAAAGAATGGTCTGGCTGTGATGGAAACATGCGCAACGATACGTTCCGCGTCTGCCGACTTTTCCAATTTATCGCATAATGCCGTAGCGATTCCTTTGTCTTGGAAAAGGTGATGCACGTACAGCCTGTCCAAATAGCCTGTATTGTCAATATCTCCAAATCCAACGATATTCCCATTTATAAGAGCGACCAGTGTCTGGTGCTCCTTGAGCGATTTGTCCCATGCCTGCATATCTACGGTACCGGATGCCCATACGTCAATCTGTTCCCGAGTGTAGTCTCGTATATTGACTTTATGAACCGTGTCATGGAATAAATTGACGATAACAGGTAAATCAGAAGGCTTGTATGATCTTATTTCTATTTTCATGTCAGAATTAATCATTGGCTTTCGGGTTGTAACGCAAGGGGCTGAGGCCCTTCGGCTTCCTCCTTCTGTAAGAGCCTATGTGTGGCACGTACAGAGCACCCAAAAATCTCAGCCAGTCAGGGACAGTCATATTCTGTCACTTTTGTAATTGTTGTTTGCTTCATGCAATCTATTTGCCGTTCTCGGAACTTTGCAGCCATGACCGGAGTTTTGCAAACTCACTCTCAAAGTTGGGGGTGAATATGCCTTTTCCCATATTGCTGTCGATTTCCTCCATGCTCCAGAACCGTCCTCCGTCAAGTTCGTCGCTCGGACAGACAGGACCGTCATACACGGCTCTGTTCACGAATACAAGTTCGCGCTCACGGTCTGACTCAAAAACATACTGCATAAGCCGCTCTGCCGTGAAGTCGGTGATGCCAAGCTCCTCTTTCACTTCTCTGCGCAGTGCCTGCTCCGCGTTTTCTCCGAGGTCTACATGACCGCCAACAGCTGTGTCCCATTTTCCCGGTTGTATGTCTTTCCATTCCGGACGTTTCTGCAAATAAAGCTCTCCCTTAGAATTGAACAGGTGAAGGTGTACCACCGGGTGCAGTAACTTGCTACCGTTGTGACATTCGCCTCTGGTTGCCGCCCCTGTGATGTTTCCTTCCTCGTCTACTATGGGGAACATTTCTTCTTTGTTGTCCATTGTCTTTTTTGCTATGTTTAGAGTGATTATTTCCGTGTACAAAGATACGTCATTTTTGTTTTGCGAGTCATAAATTCCTCCAAGTGTTTGACGATAACGAACAGTACAGGTACAAAAACTAATAAGGCAAGTGTGCCGACAATCATTCCGCCTATTGTGCCCACTCCCAGTGAGCGTGATCCGTTGCATCCGGCACCGGTAGAGTAAATCATTGGGAACAGTCCGAAAATCATGGTCAGCGAGGTCATCAATATCGGGCGCAGGCGGGCTGTGGCGGCAGCCAATGCCGAAGCCACGATGCTCATGCCTTTGCTCCTGCATTCCGAAGCATATTCCGTTTGTAGGATGGCTGTTTTCGCCAGCAGTCCGATAAGCATAATCACTCCCGTCTGCATGTATATGTTGTTTTCTATGCCGGATATTTGGGCGAACATGAAGCTTCCGAACAGTCCGAAAGGAATGGTGAGAATCACGGCGATAGGAACGAGCAGGCTTTCGTACAGTGCGCAAAGTATGAGGTAGATGAATATGACGCATATACCGAACACCCATGTCGATGTGTTTCCTGTAGCAGCCTCTTCGCGCGACATGCCTCCAAACTCATATCCATATCCTCTTGGAAGAGTCTGTGCCGCCACTTCCCGTATGGCAGTTATTGCTTGCCCCGAACTATACCCCTCGGCAGGAGTGCCATTGATTGCAATAGACGGAAAAAGATTGAACCGTGACAGACTCTCCGGACCATAGACCCGTGTCAGCGTGATGTACTGGCTTACGGGGGACATCTCACCAGAGGCAGTACGTACAAACAGTCCGTTGAGTGAGCTTTCGTCCAGTCGGTATAGGGGCGATGCCTGTATCATGACCCGGTAGAGCCTTGAGAATCGGTTTATATTGGAAGAATAGTTGCCGCCTACATATCCGGAAAGCGTATTCAGTACGGCGGCAGGCGATATTCCCGCTCTTTTGCATCTTGCGGCATCCACCTCCACTCTATATTGCGGATAGCGGTTGTTGAATGACGTTTGCGCCCGCGCTATTTCCGGACGCGCATTCAGAGCCGTGATAAATGCTTGCGTGTATTGTTGCAAGCCTTCGACAGAACCTCCGCGTTTGTCCTGAATATGCACCTCAAAGCCGTTGGTCACCCCATATCCTGCGATGATGGGTTGGGCAAACACCATGATTCTGGCATCGGTTATGCCTGCCAGGCGTTTGTACATGTCGTTGATAACCGAATGGTTGTCATCATGCTTTCCTGTTCGTGCGCCCCAGGGTTTTAAGCGGATGATGAAAGTGCCGTTGGATGAGCCTTGTCCGGCAAGCATACCCATGCCGATGGATTTTGAGTAAATCTGAAACTGCGGTGTGTCTTTTATTTTGTCCTCGACATTTTTCAGTACACGCTCTGTCTGGGTAAGACTTGTGCCCGGCGCCGTTTGCACGTCCACCACAATAGTGCCCGTATCTTCATCGGGCACAAGCCCTGTTTTTGTGACACTTAGAAAATAGAAGAATCCCGAAATGGCAGCGACCAGCAATGCCGCCGCTGCCCCCTTGCGATGCAGGAAGAATATGACAAAACTTTTATATTTGCTTGTAATGCCTTGAAATGCCGTGCTGTATGCGGCAGCGATGCGTGTGCCCTTCTTTTCCTGTGAGGCAGGACGCATCAGCAGCACACATAATGCCGGGCTGAATGTAAGGGCATTGAATGTGGAGATGCAAACGGCTACCGACATGGTCAGGCCGAACTGTGTGTAGAATTTGCCTGTTGCGCCGCCGATGAAGCATACCGGAATAAACACAGCCATGAACACCAGCGAGGTGGTCACCAGTGGACGGCAGATTTCCCGCATGGCTTCTGTGGTGGCTTGTAGAGACGAGCGGCATCCGTTGTCGAGCTTGCACTGTACAGCCTCTACCACCACGATGGAGTCGTCCACCACGGTACCTATTACCAGCACGAGGGCAAACAGTGTCAGCATGTTGATTGACAAACCGGCAAAATAGAGAAATGCGAATGTGCCTACCAACGAAACAATGATGGCTACTGCCGGAATAATGGTAGAGCGGACATTGCGCAGGAAGATCCATACGGCGAGCACGACCAGCAGCAAGGCTTCTGCCAGTGTCTCTGCCACATTCCGCACCGAGGCATCCAGAAAGCTCTTTATGCTCATCAGGTCTGCCACTTCCATTCCTTCGGGCAGTTCTTCCGCCACTTCCCGCATCACCTTGTCAACTTCCTTTACTATGTCGTTGGCATTAGACCCCGGTGCCTGCGCTATCATGCAGTTTGTTCCGGGATGCCCGTTCAGCTCGTTCTTGGTGGCATAGCTTAATGTCCCAAGCTCTATGTCCGCCACATCCTTCAGGCGCAGTACATTCCCCTCGGGAAGCGACTTTATGACAAGGTTGCCGAAATCCTTTTCGTCTTCATAACGTCCCCTGTATTTCAGCACATACTCGAAAGTGTTGTCGGCATCGGCTCCCAATGTGCCTGTGGGAGCTTCAATGTTCTGCTCTTCCAAGACGGCAGTGATGTCGTCCGGCACAAGACCATGAGCAGCCATTTTGTCGGCATTCATCCATATTCGCAGCGAATATTCCGAACCGAAAACTGTAATGTCACCTACTCCGGGAATACGCGCCAGACGAGGCTCCACATTTATCTTGAAATAGTTGTAGAGAAACTTCTGGTCAAAACTATTGTCGGGGCTGTATAAAGCCACAATCTTCGCCGTGCTGTTCTGGCTTTTCCGTACCGTAACTCCTGAACGTGTCACTTCCGCCGGAAGCAGCCCTTGTGCTGAGGCAATGCGGTTTTGCACATTGACGGCAGCCATGTCTGGGTCTGTTCCCTGACGGAAATACACGTTGATGGTCGCTGTCCCTCTGTTGTTTGCCGACGAAGTGATGTAGTTTATATTCTCCACTCCGTTTATCGACTCCTCCAAAGGCGCAATGACCGATTTCTGTACGGTCTCGGCATTGGCGCCCGTATAAGTGGCTGTCACCCTGATTGTAGGCGGTGCGATTTCCGGAAACTGTTCGACAGGCAGCTGTACCAGTCCTATGACACCGAGCAACACAATAATAACCGACAATACTCCGGAAAGTATCGGACGCTTTATGAATACTTGTAAGTCCATTGTAAGATAGTTTTTGGAATATATGCTTGTTCTGTCCGCTTCGTTGCGGCAGGGTTTCCGCAGGCTTGTCCCCGCTGTATGCCGCAGACGTGCTTTTTCTGTCGCAAAATTACGGCATGGCAATGTATCTTGTACCTGATGTGGAGGCAACACGGAAAAGTGGGGTCTCAAAACGAAAGACAGCCTCCCGAGGGAAGCTGTCTTTTGCGGTATATTTCATTCTTCTACTATCCAAGCCTTGAACTCCGAGGCCTTGTTCTTGCTGATATAGATGGGTTCGGGAACCTCTATGCTCAGGCTCACCAGCAGTCGGCTGTCGAACCATATTGTAATCTCTTTTATGCTGTCTTTCGCAATGATATATTGCTTGTTTGCCCTGATGAATTGCGAGGGATTGAGCGCAGACATAATCTGCTCCAGTGTTTTTGGATATGTGTACTGTCTGCCGTCCTTCAGACAGGCAACGGTCTGCTTGTTTGTTGTATAGAAACACGCTATGTCGCCCACCGCCACTGGTATGAGTTTGTCTTTCACCGCCACCAATATCTTGTCTTTGTATGCCGGCTTGGGAGCCAGTGCCGCCAGTCTGGACAGATAGCCGCCGAGGTCGGCAGGCATCAGCCGCCGGAATTTCGCCAACGCTCTTTCCACCTCCTCCTGCTTGATGGGCTTCAGCAGGTAGTCGATGCTGTTCACTTTGAAAGCTTCGATGGCATACTGGTCGTAAGCAGTGGTGAAAACTATCGGCACTTCAATTCTCACACGGTCGAAAATCAGGAATGCCGGGCCGTCCGACAAATGAATGTCCATAAATATCAAGTCGGGCTGTGCGTGGCCTTGCAGCCATTCAATGGTTTGCGACGCGCTTTCCGTGTTGCCCGCAACCTCAATGGCCGGGTCAATCGCCTGCAATGTCCTCAGCATATTCTCGTATGCCGCAGTCTCGTCTTCTACTATCAGTACTCTCATGCGTGTGTTGTTCTTTGTTGTAGCGGAAGGCACACGCAGAATGTGTCTTCGCCGGTTTCTATACGTATTTCTGTTCCCATCATCAGATTGAAGCGGTTGCGCAGGTTCTGCAAGCCGATTCCGTGAGTGTCAGAAGGGAACAGTTTTGGGTATATGGGATTGGAAATTTCCAGTTCGTTCCCCTCGCTCAGACTGATACGGATGTTCATTTTGTGCTCGCTGTCAATCCGGTTGTGTATCACAACGTTCTCGATGAGCGGCAACAATGAGAGTACGGGCAGTGTCAGGTTGTGCTTGTCCTCGGGAACACAGATGGAACAAGTCAGTTTGTTGGCGAACCTTACTTCCATCACATGCAGGAATGAGTGGATGAAATCCAGCTCCTCGCCCAATGTGACAAGCTCCCTTTTGTTGCTTTGCAGGATATACCGGAATATGTCCGACAGTTTTGTGACATACAGCAAGGTTTTCTCCTCTTCTCCGTTCCTGACCAAAGAGGAAATGCCGTTGAGGGAATTGAAAAAGAAATGCGGGTTTATTTGGCCCGACAGAGCTTTGCACTGGCTTCGGAGATTCTCAATCTGTAGCTGCTCTATTTCCAGCTCTTTCCGACGCCGCTCGTCATACATTGCCGATATATATCCGATGAAAGTGCAGAGCAGGCACACCACGAAGAACTGGAACAGGAGTATGTTGCCGACATATCCCGTTTGGATGCCCGCTTGTGGCAGTCCGTAGGAGAGTCCGATAAAGACGGTGCACCCGACAGTGGTGTAAATGAAGTTCTTGCAAAAGCGGGTGATGAACGAGGCATGGCTCACTTTCCTCACATTGAACCGCAGTTGCAGGTGGAACAGAACATAGAAATAGATTATTCTGAAGACAAAGAAGCACCAGAACCCCGGCTCTTCTCCGTTGGACAAGCGTTCAAGGTTCCACGGTATCCATATTATGTTGGGGTATGTGATGAATAGCGTGCATGTCAATGCGATGACAGGCAGTTTGCGCGGTATGTAAGAATCCATGATGTGTATGGGGTTGTATTTCCCGCAAAAATACATCTTTTTATTTGTTCGCGGCCTATAAATTGCCGTCAAACCTAAAGTCGGGGTAAGAAGCGGGGCGAGATAGGCGGATATGAAATCTGACGGTTCTGCCAAGCGTCCAGTTTGGGGATTTGATGTGAGTGCGGAACGCGGAATGTACCGGGCAAACCGGAACATAATCCTCCGCTTGGAGCAAGCCGCACATCGGTTCTTCCAACTCTGTGTGTCGGCAAAGTGTTCTGACATTATGTCAATCGGGCGGAGGACTCTTTTTTAACACTTTTGGCGGCTATCGACTTTGAGACGGTGCTTGGCTTTCGGGTGCTTTGTCGATAAATGTCTGATAATCAGCTGAATATATTTTCAGCGAAAAGTATGCAGTTTTAGACGTAAAACGCATGGTTCGAGTCAAAATAGGATGTGTTGATAATCAGCGGGTTATGAAAATTTTGTCTTAAAATTGTCTTTTAGGGAGTCCAAATTTCATTTTTGTTTTTCGGGGCATTGAAAAGTTTGTTTCCGTCTTCTTGAGGGAGTGATTCGGAAAAATGCCCGATTTTGGGCCGAAAAACGGGCTTTGAAAATTTTGTGCGCCTTGAAAATAAATTTTGTTCACCTTGCGAAAAAAATCAGTGTGCCTTGTAAATAAATTTTCAGCACCTTGTAATTTTGGACTTTTGTGGGGTTTTGGGTGGAAATGGTGTGTTTGGGGTTGGATTTCTGTGTCTTTTAGTCGGTCGGATTGTTCTGTTTATCCACTCGGATTTTAAGGATTAAAAGTCGCTGTAGAATCGCGTTTTTGCAACCTCGGCGGAGTCCGGCTCATTTTGAGGCGATTCTACGGAGTTTGGTTTTAACATATCAAATAGTTAGAATATAGTGTGTTTTTAATGCATATAGTTGTATTGTAGATGCCAAAATGTAACTGTCATGCTCTATATTAAACATGTACTTAATAAGAGAGTTAGTACAAGTACAATAAAACGATTTAGTAAGACTTTATATCTGTCCATAATTCTTATTTCGATTTGTTTTCGCTGAATTTCCATTTTATGAAACAACAACAGCTTCTTTTGTTTCTATATATGTAACATTTTTCTGTGTCTTTGCAGACTAATCAAGAGGCCGAATGGAACTGAAAGCAAAATTTGATGTGTCTTATATGTAGGAGGCAATTGTCTTTCTTGAATCTTTGCCCGATAAGGTTAAGGACAAGATTGCTTACAATATATCCAAGAGCCGATATTTCATGGATAGGGGCTTTTCAAGAAACTTAATGATGATATTTGGGAGTTCCGAACCATCTACCCTGAGTTCAAGTATCGTCTGCTTGCATTCTGGGATAAGGATACAGGCAACCTTGTGATTGCCACCCACGGCTTTGTGAAAAAAACGCAGAAAACTCCTGATAGTGAAATAGCCCATGCAGAGGCATTGAGAAAGAAATATTACAATGAAAAGAAATAGATATGGAAAAGATGAAACTATATACTCATGATGAAATGCTCAATAGCGTTGTCGGTGAGAAAGGAACACTGCGTCGCGATACTATGGAGGCTGAATTGCAGTCTTGTCTTATTGGAGAGGCTATCAGACAAGCACGAAAGGAAAAAAATCTCACGCAGGAGCAACTTGGCGAACTGATGGGAGTTCAGCGTGCGCAGGTGTCAAGGATTGAGAAAGGGCATAATCTCACCATTGGCACAATTGTAAGGGCATTCAAGGCTATGGACATACCTGCCGCTTTTTCTTTTGGTGGTGTTTCCCTGTCTCTCTGCTGATATAATCCCCTTGTACACTTCAATATTGTCGATTGTGTAAAAGTGCAAGGGCAAGGAATGTCGGCATGTCCGGATACGCGTTTTAATGGGTATTTTGAGCATGCCGCATGAAAAAACATACAAATTATTTGCGCACCTCAAAAAAAGTCCATACCTTTGCATCGCAATTGAGAGATGAGGCTACGAAATCTCAATCTTGCAAGTGGAAATCGCGGGGTGGAGCAGTTGGTAGCTCGCCAGGCTCATAACCTGGAGGTCGTTCGTTCGAGTCGAGCCCCCGCAACTAAGATGACAGACATTGGTTTTTCCGATGTCTGTCTTTTTTTGTGTTTCTTTTATGATGGTGGCGAGATATGCATTGAAAAGTTCTTCGCCCTTTTTTTAGACAATCTATCCTGTTTTGGATTTTATCATGTATCTTTGCAAGCGATTTTGATAATTCAGAAACAAAAAGAAACTTATGACAAGAGCCATCATTACAGTGGTAGGAAAAGACACTGTCGGAATTATTGCCAAGGTATGTACTTATCTGGCAGACAATCAAATTAATATTCTGGATATTTCGCAGACAATCGTACAGGAGTATTTTAATATGATGATGATTGTTGACATGACCAAGTGTGTGAAACCGTTCGACTCCATCGCTTCAGAACTGGCGGAGATTGGTGCGAACACCGGTGTGCAGGTGAAATGCCAGCTTGAGGATATTTTCGACAAGATGCACCGCATCTGACAAGATGCCGCTGCGTCTGTTTTCGGGTTTTTACAAGCCGTGCCGATAAAGGGGCGGGGAAGGTGTCTCGGCGCCTGACTTGCATGAAGGCAGAACAAGGCTTGTGAGTTTATAAATTTGATATTCAAGACTCTTCTATTTATGATTAATATATCGGAAGTGCTCGAAACGAACAAGATGATCGAGCAGGAGAACTTGGACGTAAGAACCATTACGATGGGTATTAGTCTGCTCGATTGTGCGGACAATGACCTTCAGGTCACTTGCGACAAGATATACAATAAGATAACCACGCTTGCGCGCAACCTTGTCAGTACGGGCGAGGAAATTTCCCGTGAGTTTGCCATTCCAATCGTAAACAAACGCATTTCCATCACCCCCATCTCGCTGGTGGGCGGCGCATGTTGCAAGATTCCCGGCGACTATGTGCAGATTGCGAAGACTCTCGACCGTGCGGCAAAGGCTGTCGGAGTAAACTTTTTGGGCGGATACAGTGCGGTTGTGTCGAAAGGAATGACACGCAGCGATGAGCTTCTCATACGCTCAATTCCTAAGGCTTTGGCATGTACGGAGCGTATATGCAGCAGTGTCAATGTAGGCTCGACCAAGACAGGTATCAATATGGACGCTGTGCGACTGATGGGAGAGATTATACGCGAGACGGCTGAGGAGACAAAGGAACAGGACTCGTTGGGATGTGCCAAACTGGTGGTGCTGTGCAATGCGCCCGATGACAATCCGTTCATGGCGGGAGCCTTCCACGGAGTGAGTGAGGCGGATGCCATAATCAATGTCGGAGTCAGCGGACCGGGAGTGGTGAAATATGCGCTGGAGCAGATTCCTGATGCGAATTTTGAGACTCTGTGCGAGACGATAAAGAAGACTGCGTTCAAGATAACCCGAGTAGGACAGCTTGTGGCACAGGAAGCGTCGCGGCGACTCGGGATACCGTTTGGAATCATCGACCTGTCGCTCGCTCCTACACCGGCTATCGGCGACAGTGTGGCTGACATTCTGCAATGTATCGGAGTAGACCGTGCCGGTGCGCCGGGAACGACAGCCGCATTGGCATTGCTGAACGATCAGGTGAAGAAAGGCGGTGTGATGGCTTCAAGCTATGTGGGCGGACTGAGCGGAGCGTTCATTCCTGTCAGCGAGGATCAGGGCATGATTGATGCGGTGGAAGTGGGCGCGCTCACCATTGAGAAACTGGAGGCGATGACCTGCGTGTGCTCTGTCGGACTGGATATGATTGCCATTCCGGGCGACACGCCTGCGGCTACCATCTCGGGAATCATTGCGGATGAGTCGGCAATAGGCATGATAAACCAGAAGACGACGGCTGTGCGCATTATTCCGGTCATAGGCAAGCAGGTGGGAGACACTGTCGAGTTCGGAGGGCTTCTCGGTCATGCGCCGGTAATGCCTGTGAACACATTTGCCTGCGACAGGTTTGTGAACCGTGGCGGACGCATTCCGGCGCCGATACACAGTTTCAAGAATTAATGACAAGCATTCGCAAAACAAAGAAACAAAAACAGAAGAATGAAGCGCGAGGACTTTGAGATAATGGCTCCTGTCGGTTCGAGAGAATCGCTGGCTGCCGCCATCCATGCCGGTGCCAACTCCGTGTATTTCGGAATCGGCAAACTGAATATGAGGTCGCATTCGGCAAATGCTTTTACCATTGACGACCTGAAAGACATTGCACGTATATGCCATGACAATGGTTTGAAAAGCTATCTGACGGTCAATACCATTATTTATGGCGAGGACATAGAGACAATGCACGAGATTATTGATGCAGCAAAAGAGGCGGGAGTGTCGGCCGTGATTGCAAGCGATGTGGCGGTGATGACCTATTGCCGGGCTGTCGGGCAGGAAGTGCATCTCAGCACACAGCTCAATATATCGAACATTGAGGCATTGCAGTTTTACGCGCAGTTTGCCGATGTGGTGGTGCTTGCGCGTGAGCTTAATATGTGGCAGGTCAAAGCCATTTACGAGCAGATTGTGGAGCGCGACATACGTGGGCCGAAGGGTGAGCTGGTCAGAATAGAGATGTTCTGTCATGGCGCGCTTTGTATGGCAATCAGCGGCAAGTGCTATCTGAGCCTGAACAATGCCAACCGGAGTGCCAACCGTGGCGAGTGTGTGCAGATTTGTCGCAGAGGCTACGAGGTGACGGACTTGGAGACGGGCACAAAGCTTGATGTGGACAACAAATATATCATGTCGCCGAAGGACTTGAAGACTATCGGTTTCATGGACATCATGATGAATGCGGGAGTGCGTGTGTTCAAGATTGAAGGACGTGCGCGCGGCCCTGAGTATGTACACACTGTGGTGAGCGCGTATAACGAGGCGATACTCTCCGTGCTTGACGGCACGTTTACGGATGATAAGAAAGCGCAGTGGGACGAGAGGCTGGCTACCGTGTTCAACCGTGGGTTCTGGGACGGATATTATCAGGGGCAGAAATTGGGCGAGTGGTGCGAGGTGTATGGCTCCAAAGCTACGGAGAAGAAAGTGTATGTGGGCAAGTGCGTCAAGTATTTCTCCCAAATCGGTGTGGCTGAATTTCTTATTGAGAACGTAGACCTTAGTGTGGGCGACAAGATTCTTGTAACAGGCAACACCACCGGAGCGTTGATTCAGAATGTCGATGAGATACGCTATGACTTGCAGCCTGTGGAGACGGCTACGCGCGGACAGCACATCTCTTTCAAGACAGACACCCGTGTGCGTCCTAACGACAAGTTGTATAAACTGGTGGACGCTGTGGACATGAGGCTTACACAGACGAACTAAAGCGGTTTAGGCATTGCAAACTCCGGAATGGGGTTGCTGAGATATTTACGGGATTTATCCGACAGGCTCCCTTGTGGCAAAACCAATACGGTTTGTCACAAGGGAGCCTGTTGAATACACCTGCATAAGAACAAGACAACTCTGTCAAGAACATATTGCCGGGGCAACAGCCATTGTCAGAACCATAACCGACACAGGCGGGTAAAGGTCTTGTCTGCTCAAAGGTGTGGCATATTTTCGCCACGGAATTAAACCGAAAACGAGGAAGGAGACAAGAAAGCCGGCGGCAGCTCCTGCCAGAAGGTCGCCCGGATAGTGGACTCCGAGATAAAGTCGGGTATAACAATTGGTTGCCACCCAAAAAGCCATGACGGCATTCAGCCATTTGTTTCGGAACACAAAATGCAGGGCGGAAGCCAATGCCATTGTGTTGGCGGCATGGCATGACGGAAAACCGAAACTTCCGCTGCGGTAGCCGTTGACGATATGCAACAGGACAGAGATGGGATTGGCGGGATTTGACGGACGCATACGTCCTATGGCATTTCTTATGATGTGTCCGCACAATTGGTCGGACACAGTGATGGCGGCAGCCATGCAGAGGACAAACAGAAGTATGGCGCGGGGATTATGGCGCATTCGGATAAAGGTCATGACGACAAGTGCCATGTAGAATGGAATCCATGTAAGACGGTTTGTGTACACGAGCATGGCATTGTCCATGCAGTCGTGGTGTAATCCGTTGAAGAACAATAGTATGTCTGTGTCAATTTGAGTGATATAGTTCATTGTAGATACGTTGTAGGTTTGTTGCCAGATGTTCGTCGGTAAATTGCTGTGCATATTTCCATCCATTGACTGTCATTTCTTTATGCAGCGATGGATTTTGGATGATGCGTTTTACGGCAGATGCCAATTGTGTCTGGCTGTATGCCGGAATGTATGTGCTGTGTGGCCCTCCGGCTTCTTCAAGGCATGAGCCTTCTGCGGCAATTACAGGAACGCGCGACAGCAGTGCCTCCACTATCGGAATGCCGAACCCTTCGTACATGGACAGGCAGGCGAAAACTGTGGCTCCTTGATAGAGTGCGGGCAATTCGCTGTTGTCTGCATGGTTGAGTATGTGCAGACGGTGGGACAGTCTCTTTTCCTCGGCATAATTCTCTATTTCTTTCTGATAGGTGATTCTGCCGTGTTTGCTCTCTTTGCCGACCAAGACCAGATGGATTTCTTCGGGCAGAAGGGGTAGGGCTTTGAGCAAGGTCAGCTGGTTCTTCCTGCGCTCAATTGTGCCTACACAGATGATATATTGTTGTGGCAGGCTGTACCTTTCTTTTATTGAGCGGATTTGTCGTTCCGGCACTTTCCGGGAAAAGTGTTGTGTGTCTACACTTTGGTAGACCACAGTTATCTTTTCCTCCGGAATGTGATATAGTTCCATCAGATCGCGCTTGGTCTGTTGGCTGATGGCGATTATTTTGTCCGCTACTTTGCATGCATAGCGGGTTTTCAGTCTGAGAATGCAGCGTTGCGACAAACTGTAAGTATGCGGATAGCGCATGAAGATAAGGTCGTGAATTGTCACCACGCTTTTACATCCGGCATGACGTATACCCAAAGGCAGCTCGTTGCTTAGGCCATGATATATATGTATGTCTGAGTTGCTTATGCAGAAGCAGACGAGCGCGTTGCGCCATAGTTCGCCAAGCAGTCCTGAACGGAAGAATTTAGGCGGAAACATCCATGTCACATTTTCCGTGATTTGTGACACGGCACAGTCTTTTCTTTTGCCGGAAGAAAAAAGAAACAGCTGCATGGAGCCGGCAAGCGAGTTGATGCACCTGCGGCTGTAGTTGCCGATTCCTGTAAGATTGCTCACGGCTTTTTTTGCGTCGAATCCGATTCTCATATCCTCCAAATCTCTATAAGTCTGTAGTAGACGAATTTAGTGACTAATTTGTATCTGTATGGATTGCGCTTGTCTGAGATGTATTCTATTAATGATTTGAGAGCGATAAGAAAACTGTAGTTTTTCTTCACTTTCATCACATATCTCATGTAGCGGAATACGGTCTTTCTTCCTTCAAGGTCTTCTTCTTCCGTTAATGATATACCTGTTTGCCCTTTTCTTATGGCGTATTGTTTGGCTATAATTCTTTTTCTCAATTCATCTCGCTCTATCCGTTTTTGTAAACGCTCAGTAGAAGTGTATGTTCTGATTTTTGCTTTTTCCTGTTCTGAAATCTTGATGCCTTCTATGGCTGGTAGTACAGATTGGTATTTCTCATTGAATTGTTGCATGGATTTCATGAATTCATGAGTGAATAAGCCGCCAGAAAAATGTTCTATTTCGATATTATTGCATACTGCTGCGTCTTTGCCTGCTTGCAAGACCTGCATGGATATGTCAAGGTCATAAATGTGGAATCCTTCAAATGTCTTGTCGTCAAAACGTATGTCTTTGAATAGATAGCGAGGAATGCAAAACCATACACCGTCCACCGTGGCGACTTTCACTAATGTGCCATCTTTGCCGTATGGTATGCTATTTTTGCAGATATGATAGCATGTATGTGTATTATGGCGGGGTGATATTTCTAATGTTTCCGCTCTTTGTAGATAATGTATAGAAGCGTATTTGCTGTCAACCCTCCAGTCTGTGGCGAGCGGTTGCACATGTCCGCCTATAATACCTATAAGTCCAAGATTGGCGTTCTCGTTGAATTTTTCTTCTACTGCTATGCCCCATTGTTGGGTATGGAAGTATATGTCGTCGTGCATAAAACAAAGAATATCTCCTTTTGCCCGTTCTACTCCATGATTGTATGCGGAGAATATGTCAAAATCATTATGAGAATTGTCGATTATGACTAACTCATATTCGCAGCCTATGGTCTCGGCTATATTTTGATGGAGAGCTTGGGGTAAATCTTTTGTTCTTGAGCAGATTATAATTGAAATCATATTCGATTTTTTTTCTTGTTTTGTCTTAATTCGCGCACCACAAGTCCAATGGGTGCGATATGAAAATAGTAATATCTGACTTCCTTTCCTGTATATTTGCACACATACATATACAGCAGATAGAAAGGGACGGAAATATAGTACAGCAGCAGGTGCAACACATTGAACCATAATGGGCGGCATACATTGCTTGCATGTTTCAGCAACTGGAGTTGCGAGGCGAAAACTTTGTGTGTTCGTCCGACAACCCTTTTGCCTCTGTCGTGTACTGCAAAGGCGAAGAACCCTACTTTGTAGCCGTGATACTTTACCCGTTGTATGAAGTTTGCATCTTCGGCATAATGCAGGAATACCGGACTGAACATTCCGACTTTTTCTATGATGTGGCGGGGGAGCAACCAATGTGCGGCGGGGCAGAACTTTATCTCGTAAATGTCCTGCGTGCGTTGAAGCAAGGTGTCTTCCGTAAACATTCTCAGTGTGGGCCGGTACCGGCATAAGAAGTTCTCTGCTCTGTTGTGTGCCGCATCTGTCTGTACCGGACTGATGATTCCATATTCAGGATGATGTTGATGTACATCTATAAGTTTTTCTATTGTGCCGGGCATCACCCATGCGTCTTGGTTGAGCAGATAGATGTAGTCGCAACCATGTTCCAGCGCATAGTGGATGCCGATATTATTGGCATGTCCGAAACCGAGATTGGCTTTGTTTTCAATGAGAATGCAGCGGGGATACTCCGTTTTTATCCTTTCTATGGTGTTGTCGGTGGATTTGTTATCCACCACTACCACTGTGGTATGGCTGTTTGTATACACGCTGCCTATACATCTGTCAAGCCACGGCATGGCATTGTAGGTGACGATAATAATGAAGATGCTCATTTCTTCCATCTTGTAATCTCTCTGTTTTTGGGGATGTTTATCGCGCGTTCTTTGGGTGAGCTGTCCTGCTATAGTTTTGCAAATCGTCATAGACTGTTTGCAGAATGACTTTTCCTTTCCTCTCTCTTGCCGAATCTGCGCCTTCAATAGCAAGTTTGCTGTTGTTGTCGTAAATGATGCACCCGGTAGAGTCACGGAACATGAATCCGTTGTTGTAGCTGTTGAATGCAAACGGATATGTGTAGGATTCGGAGAGCACATCACGACTAAACCGGAACTCATCGTGCGGGAGTCCCAACAGTCCTAATATGGTTGCTGGCAAATCTGTTTGGCTGACGAGATAGTTGATTTTCCGTGCTTCTCTCACTGTGCCTCCTGTAATGAGGAATGGTATATGTGCATAGTCTTTGGTATTTGTCCTGCACTCCGCACTTTGGTTGAAACCGTGGTCGGCTATACAGACAACAAGCAGGTTCTTCCATGCCTCAGTCTGTTTCAAATCGTTGATGAGCGTGGATACACAGCTGTCGGTATATGCGAAAGCATTTAATCGTTCGTCTTGCAGACGGTGGTAAGGTACATCGAAAGGAGTGTGTGAACTTAATGTGAGATAAGTCATGTACCACGGTTTCGAATCTGATTGATGTTTCCGAATAATGTCTTGTTTCAGCCATTCACAGGTAATATGGTCGGGTACACCCCAGTTTTGTGTCGCCTCTTTAGCGGGGAAATCATCCTGCGAGATGAGTTTGTCATGTCCTGTGGCAAGGAAGAAATCGGACATGGCGAAGAAAGTGATGTCGCCGCCATATAAGACCGATGTATCGTATCCGTATGCTTTTAGTGTCTTCGGTAATCCAGGCAAAGAGTGCAGCTTGCGCGTCATTTTGATGACACTTGTTGTCGGTTGTGCGATATATCCGCTGATGGCAGCCGGCAATCCTCGGTCTGTTCTGAAACTGCTGCAATAGCACTGTGTGAAACAAATGCCTTCGTCCATCAACTGGCTCATTCCCGGTGCCACTTCGGGCATTCCCCCAAGACTTTCGATGAATGTGGCACTGAATCCCTCCATGATGATGACAAGAATGTTCGGTTGTGTCTGAGACTGTGACGTCCGGCTTGTTTTCTGGACAGGAAACAAGGCTTCGAACTCTCTGGCGCATTCTTCTTCTGCAAGAAACTTGAACTCATCGCTCCTTCCGGCTGTTTTTGTCATGGTATAGAGCAGGTTGTACAGTGGGTTCAGAGCTGAGTGGTTGCAGAAATCGGTGCGTGAGTAGTAGGCGCGCGATGCTGTATTAGGCCATTTCCTGAGACCGCGTATTGACACGAAAAGACATCCTGCAAGGCATAGCATCATACCGCTCTTTATGTACCACTGCGGACACTTCTTCCATTCTCTTTTTGCCAAAAGCGGCATTGGCAAACGGAGGACCACATAGAAAAGTGCTGTCAGCAACAACACCGTCAGCAGACGAATGGCGATGAAACCTGTGGAGACACTGGTGAACGCATTCTTGGGATCGTTTAGATAGAAGAAAATAGTGGAATCCAGCTTGAACTCCCAAAACTCATACAGTACGGTGTCGGTCATAGTCACTATGGCTATCAGAAAAGCAATGAGCCAGTTGTATATATTCATCCACTTGCTCATTTTGAACTCTTTGCTGTATATGGAAATCCACAGCAATATTAATGGGATAATCGTAATATAGCCGGCAACTGCGTTGTCAAGGGCAAATCCGTGAAGGTAAATTTCCGGCAAATCGCCCATGCTACAGTCTGTCGTCCAAAAAGCACTGTTGTAGAGTATGAACAGGGGCTTTTGAATGACAAGAAATATGCTTGCTACAAGTGCATAATAGGTAATGATGCCAATGATATTCTTCTTCATCTTCGTTGTTTTCTTTCGTTCAATTGATTGTTTTATAGTTCTATGTTGAATTTCACCTTCTCCGCTTTCTTCTTCATGTATCTTCTCCAGAATTTTCCGCGCGCTTTCAGCATGACGCGCTCACATTCATCGGCATCAAATCCACGGCATACAGCATATTCTCTTATTATGTGGATGATAAACTGTTTCGGTCCCCACAGCCGGGAAAAATTGCGGCATCCGCAATGCTTGCCTACATGTCCTATACGCATCTGATTGGTGTCGACCAATGAAAACAGATATGCTCCGTTGCGTTTTGTCCACAGAATGTTTCCCGGTGAATAGTCTTTATGCAGAAAACCTTTCTCGTGCAGTCCGGCAGTGAAGCGTCCGAAACTTTCCGCAAAGTCCTCATAACATCCTTTCTCTGCATTGCCCCATTCATACATCTTGTGCTCGTAGTCGGAATGGATGCTTACAAAATAGGAATATCGGATAAACCCGCATGAGCGTTCCTCTATGTATGCCACAGGCTCGGGCGAGTCTATCCCGTTGGCGCGCAGCATCAAGGCATGTTTGTATGCCCGCCTGCATTTCGGAAGCCGTATGCCGCAGGAATATACAAGCAAGTTGATGCCCGACGGGCGATGATAGCGTTTGATGTTGAGACAAGTGCCGTCCGGGCATACCACTTTCTTTATGAGGTTGCGCCCATTCTGCACTGTCTCTCCGCAGCCATCTCTGTGAAAGTCACAGATTATAGCAGACAAATGGCTGCGGAGATACTCATAACTCGGGTTTATTATAATGTTTACTTTCATGTCTTTTGCCTTTTGTTTGTTGTGACAACACTGTGTAAATGCCGGCATATTTGTGATGGAGTTATACTTGTCAGGCACAGGTAATTGCCGTACTTGCACCGGTTGCTTCCGCTGATGGTGCATGGCTGGCACGGCAGACCCGCCACGAGGCAGTTGCTACGTTCTTGTCTCCAACCCAAGAATCCGCATTCAGGTGTGGTGCTGCCCCATACGGACACAACCGGAGTGCCTGCCAATGACGCAAGGTGCATGTTGGCGGAATCCATTGTCAGCATGACATCAAGTGTAGCCATGAACTGTATTTCCTCTTCTATGGGCAGCGTGCCTGCCATACATCTCACGTGGGAATGTCGGTATGCCCAGTCTTCCAATAAGGTCTGCTCCTTTCCCTTGCTTCCGAACAAATAAATCTCAGTGTTCTCTATTCCGGAAAGAATGTCTACCACTTCCCGCATTTTGTCCAAAGGATATGTCTTGTTCTGATAGCGGGCAAACGGTGCAATTCCTATGCGCTGTGTGTTTCCACTGCCTGTTTTGTGCTTTGACGGCAATACTGATTTGGCGTCTACATTAAATCCGAGCCGTTGCAGTGTTTCAAAATAGCGCAGGCAGAAAGATTTGGCACAAATGCCCGTTTCATGCTTGCGTGTCAGTTTTTTCCTGTTCTGCCTGTCTTTGTCCACCATTGTCACTTTGTGCCCGGTCATGATGAAATATGCGTCAATCAGCCACGAACGGAATACATTGTGGAAGTCTGCCACGCAGGTGACATGCTCTTTCTTAAGCGTCCGTATCAGCCTAAGCAGACCGGTAAATCCTTTCATCTTGTCGCGGTCTACAGCCAGCAGTTTCACATTGTCGGGCTTACCTACAAATATACGGGCAAAGAACCGTGTGGTAAGCACTTTCACTGTCCAGTCGGGATATTCTCTCGCTACTGCATATATGGCAGGAACAGTCATGGCTACATCTCCTAACGCGGAGAGGCGGATGATGAGCAGGGTCATAAGCAATGTCTCCTTTGTTCATGATATTTGGCAAGCATCACAATTTGGTAATAGGCATTGAATAGTGCGCAGATAATGCCCGGGATGCCGTCGCGGAATCCTCCTTTCTGGAAATAATATTTGCAGAACCGGTGTAGCGGGCGATACAGGAATGCTGCCATTCCGTATTTCTTGTCGCTTCTCCGAATCAGTTCATTGTCTGTATACACATCAATCTTGCGTATTCGTTCCGATACGCTCTCATCGGCGAGATGTATGAATGCCAATTCAGTGCGGAAGCGTGGTATATATTCCACTCTGCCGTTTATTTCCGGGGCGGAATGGATATAAGGAGGCCAGCAAGTCTTGTCGCGATGGAAAAACCTTAATATGTGGTTCGGGTAGTTCGCATGCATGAACCGCCCCATAAAAAAGTTCTTTCTGGGTATATAAAGCCCGTCCGGACAATTGGGGCTTTCTGTCAGTTTATACAGATAGCTTCGCAATTCTTCCGTGACAATCTCATCCGCATCGACTTCCAGTATCCAGGGATTTGTCGCTTGATGTATGGCAAAGTCACGTGCCGGCTCTACAATTGTGTGGCTGCCTTTTGGAAAGGTAATGATACGGCACCCGTATTCTCTGCAAATCGGAAGTGTGTTGTCGGTACTTTCCATGTCGCATACAAGCAACTCGTCGAATCCGACAAGATGTTTGAGCACCTGCTCCAAGTATTTCTCTGCATTGCAGGTGTGTATAATGACCGTTATTTTCTGCATCATGAAGAGAATTCTTATTAATTCGTCATTTGGAAATATTTCTCTGCGACCATCAATTGTATGGCGCGTTCTCTCTTTTTGTCCTTGAACTGGGATACATACTCATGGGCATGCCGGATAATTTCTTCTGCCTTATGAGGATGAGCTATATAGTAATTCAGTTTCTCGATGAGGTCTGAATAATCCGTTTTCACCTCGATATAATGATAGTCGGGAATGAGTGTGCCTTCCATGAACCAAGTCTCGTATTTCGGACGTGGTGTCACCGCAATGGAGTTGGAGGACATCACCCATTTCAGACTGGTGGCAACGTCTCCCCCTTCAATACATGCTATGAATTTGTATTCCAGTTGCTGCTTGATGGTGAGATACTCCTTTATGCACTTGCAGTCGTTTGCGTCGCCCTTTTCTCTTCTTGTTTTCCCGATATTGCACATAGGATGATTACAAAACATGTCGTTGAGCCGTTTGCGTAACGGATTTGCGTTTGCCCACGTCGTTCTGCTGACAATCATGTCCTTTTTTTTGCGGAATGGAATCTTGTCTTCTACAAAAAGGAAATGTCGCCACTTGTTGAGCTTCAGTACAACGGAATTTGCGTTGTCGCCCTGTATGGGGCGGCTTTTCACGAAAGCAGGCTCTTCCGGCACGGTGGTTATGTCGCCTGTCAGGTACTTGAACCGCATGTCCGGATGAAAATGGCGTAAGGTTTCATATAAGTCGAAGAAATACTTTGTATGACGTTTTCCTTTCTTGCGGAATGGAAACTTGAACGTGCCGATTCTTTCAAATCTTTCGAGTGTGTATGGTGTGCTGAGGCGGCAATAGTATTCTGTCCGCCGCCGCACATCTTCTTTTTCCGCAAACTCGGACATGATGGCGTCCTTGCGAATGCGGAAGATACAATTTGGAACGGCATAGTTTAGGAATCCGGATATATACACGTTTATCCTCGACAGCCAACGACCCACTTGAATGTAGTTTGTATTCATCTATATTGTGTTGATGCTCAGTCTTTCAGATATTGCTCCACTCCCTCAATGTCCTTGCGTGTGTCCACGGACAGCGATTTGCAATGGCAGTTGTAATAATATATCGGCACGTTGTTCTCGATGAAACGGAACGAGTCGTTCTCCTCAATCTTTTCTATCGGGCCGCGTGGAGTGTGATGATAGAAGTCGAGTGCCTTGCGGTTGAACGCTCCCACTCCGACAAATTTGTGGTACACATAGTCCATGTTGCCTTTAGGATAGGGGATAGGGCTGCGCGAGATGAACAGGCATCTGTCGTGTGCGTCCGTGACGATTTTCAGGTTCGTGCTGTCTACCACCTCCACTGGATTGCTGAAATCAGTCATCAGGTTAGACACATACAGCTCACCGTTGGCTATGTGGGAAGGGATGCACTGGATGATAGCCTCTCTTGTCAGCAACGGCTCGTCGCCATTGACCATAACATACAAGTCTGCCTCAATGCGGGTCGATACCTCGTACAGTCGCTCTGTGGCTGTCTCGTGTTTGTCGGAAGTCATGATGACCTCCGCTCCGAAACTCTCACATGCGGCTTTTATCTTCTCACTGTCTGTGGCTACATACACCGCGCTGAACTCTCTCACTTCCTTACAATGTGAGTACACCCACTGAATCATCGGCTTTCCGCAGATTTTTGCCAAAGGTTTCTCAAAGAAACGCGATGACTCTGCGCGTGCCGGAATTACACATACTATTTTCATGTCGATTTGTTTTTATTGTTTTTCCCGTTTATGTTTCCAACGTTTGTGTGTCCACAGCCAATACTGTGGCGCGCGCTTGATGGTTGCCTCAAGCATCTGCATATATAATAAGGTGTAAGGGTATTCCTGCTCCGTGTCGGACGGACGCATATCCTTTACGGTCATGATATAGTGTCCCCGCCGAGGCTTCTCAATGTCCAGATAGAGAAATGCCGCGCCGATGTGCCTGCCTATCTCCTCACCGCCTACCATGTATGGAGTCTCTTGATTCAAAAAATGAGTCCAGTGGTTCAGACTGCGGCGGATGGGACGCTGGTCGGATATGAAACCTATCAGGAATGTGCCGTGCTGCTGTCTCATTCCGATGATTGTGCGCACTGCTGTTTTTTGCGGAATCAGCCGGGTTGAATAGCGCGAGCGTATCCTTTCCATCAGCATGCTTCCTATGCGGCTGCTGATAGGGCGGTATATCTCTCCGCTGACTTCCGGAGTGGTATAGCGGCGGGTTATTTCCTGCACCCATTCCCAATTGCCGTAATGTCCGAGAAACAGTATGATAGGGCGGTTCTCTTTGGCAATATCCTCAATCAGTTCCACATTCCGTATGGTGACGCGCCGTCTCATCTCCTCATCGCTGATGTGGAGCAGCTTTATCGTTTCCATTATGCAGTCGCACAGATGACGGTAGAAACCGGCTTCCACACTGTCGTACCATGTCTCTTCCATGCCGGGGAACGAGTTGCGGAGATTCCTTCTGACCACCTTGCGCCTGTATTTCAGCATGTGTCTTACCAACGGATATATGATGTCGCTTATACGGTACGTGACCCCAAGAGGCAGGTACGCGAAAATGCGGCACAGGAATATGGTTGCTGATGAAATGATATTTGTCATGTCAGAATGGGATGTCTTGGTTTGTGATTACAGATATGACCTGCCGGGTTGCGCCGGCATTTCTGCCTGCATAGTCGGTTGCTTTCTGCCTTATGTCGGCCAGCATAGGCTCATTGTGCTTCAGCTGCGAGAACCAGTCGTCAAGCTCTTGGCGCGATCTCACCATGCAGCCGATGCCGATGTCTGCCATTTGGCGCGGAGTGACTTTGCGGTGTATGCGCGGACCGAATGCCACGGGAATGCCATATACGACAGGCTCTATCACGCTGTGCAGGAATGGGGTGAAGCCTCCGCCTACGTATGCCCATTGTCCGTAACGGTATATGCGGGACAGTGAGCCGATGAAGTCGATTATCAATACCTGCACCTGTGAGAAATCCGTCGTGTGTGTACATTCTGAATAGAGCATGGCATGTCCTTCGAGATGATATTTGATGTCGTTCAGTGTTTCCTCGCTTATCTCATGAGGGACAATTATGAAACGGGTGTCGCGGTGCTTGTTGGCTATATACGACACCATGCCGAGGTCTTTCTTGTCGCTGATGCTTCCGGCAACGAATGTCTTGGCTCCTTTGCCGCAAAACGATTCTATTATTTGGTCGTGATATGTTGTCTTGGCTGTTGAGATGGCATTGTCGAAAAGCGGGTCGCCGGTGACTATGGCATGGGTACGGCTGATTCCCAGCTTGACAAGGTTGTCGTGCGACTTTTTGTCGAGTACGGTGAAAGAGGTGAAGCATCTCAATGTCCGGCGGTGCATGGCTCCATACCATTTGAAGAATACGGAACGCTCGGATATGATGGCGGAGACAAGAGTGACAGGTATCTTCCGGCTTGAAAGCTCATGCAGATAGTTGGCCCAATATTCCGAGATAATGAATATGACGCTCCGGGGCGACAATGCGTCCACAAAAGCTTTTGCATTGTGTCTGGTGTCAATGGGAAGTGTGAGGATATAGTCCGCGTCAGTGACTGAGGCTGGTTTTCCTTTCAAGGCATAATATCCGGTAGGCGAGAAGAATGTGAGGACCACGCATTTGTTCCCGGACTGTCGCAGCTCTTTGAGCAGTGGGCGGGCAACGGCATACTCTCCCAATGATGCGGCATGGACCCAATAGATGTCGCGTGTCTCATTAGCCAGAAGATGGCTGATTTTCTGAATGTGGTCTGTAGGGTGAGACTCAATAAACTGTATGGTCTTTGGGCTGAAGATCCTTCGGAATATGCCCGACACGGTCTTGCTGTGGGCAAGACAAATCAAGTTTTCCAATATGGCTAAAGCCGTGTTATACAAAAGATGAGCCATTGTCATTCGTCGTATATTGAATGCTTATAGACAATCCCGAGATTCAGCTGTATGGATATAAAAAAAAGACGTGGGTGTCTGTACTTCCTGCCTACCCCGACTTCAGGCCTTCGCAATTGCCTCCATTCAAGGATAGGCAACGCAGTTAGCCCACGTCGTGACATATTATAAAGCAACGCACATCCGCAGACACACAAAGATGTTTGCAGATAACACTTGGATATAATACACCCAACGCGGACGTCTTCGTTGCCGTCTCTCCCTGAATGGTTTCAAAGTTGCGAAGTTTGAAGTCGGAAGATAACGTCTGTAAACGTCCTTTACCAATAAATGCCGACCCCGTTCCCCATAATGGGCTAACTGAGTCGGCGCAAAAGTATAAAAAAAACGGGAGTGTACAAAATTTATTCTTGCTTTTAGCTTTAGGAAATGATGAGGCGGGCTTCTTTTACAGGTTTGAGCCTGTATTGGGGGATTTGAGAATCTTTCTGAGTATATGATTTGAATGGTGAATGTTTGAGAAAGGCAGGAATGGTGCGTGAATTTTGCTCATCCGGCATTCGGGTGATAATGACAGTCACACTGTATCTGCGGAACTTTTGCTTGAAGAATTTGCGGTGTTCCTGCTGCGTCCATTGTGCCTTTAGTCCATACTTTATAATGAAGCCCCGCAATCCCGAATCCTTTTACCGCAACCTGTTGCCGGACAGCTGTATTCGTACAAAGCCTATTGACATTATGACACTTTCGGGAAAAGCCTCTTTTTTAACATTCTCGCAGCTTTTCGAGCTGTACTGAAGCCTGCCTTTTCGGAATGCTAAAGGTAAGTGGCTGATAATCAAATAAATACTGTTTTTGCTAAATGGAGGCAGTTTTTGATCAAAAACGCATAGGTCAGACCAAAATAGGATATGTTGATAATCAGCGAGTTATGGAATTTTTGCCTTTAAATGGTCTTTTTTCAGGTTCAAAATCCATTTTTGTTTTTCGGGGCATGGAAAAGGCGGCTGTCTTCTTTTTGAGGACGTGATTCGGAAAAAAGCCCGATTTTGGGCCGAAAAACGGGCTTTGAAAATTTTGTGCGCCTTGAAAATAAATTTCGTTCACCTTGCGCAAAAAATCAGTGTGCCTTGGAAATAAATTTTCAGCACCTTGTAATTTTGGGGTTTATTGGGCTTTTGGATGGGAAAGGTGTGTTCTGAATGAATTTTATGTATCTTTTAGTCGGTCGGATTGTTCTATTTGTCCTCTTGTTTTTCGAGGCTCAAAAGCCTCCGTAGAATCGCGTTTTTGCAACCGTGGTAAGGTCTGGTTCATTTTGAGCGGATTCTACGGGGTCGTGTTTTTAACATTTGAGGGTTGCCTAAAAGTAGTCTAAATAAACTGTGTGCTGATATTTTGTAAGAAAATTGGCTTGTTTGCTGTGTATTTGTTGATGTGTCGTCCGTGAATTTTGCGGTTTGTTGAATTTGGTGGAATGAAATTGGCTTTCGACTTCCGTTTTGTCTTTTTGTAGAATGACAAGGCTGTTCTGTTGAGGCTGACGGCGGAAGGTATGGGTGGATATAGGGTGAGACTGGAGTTGCTCCGCAGAAGAATCGTGGAAGAATCTCGGTTGGATTGCCTCCTTTTGGGGGGTGTCTCTTGACTGTTGTATAAAAGAAAAGCACTTTAAGTAAACCTTTTGAGGGTCTGCTTAAAGTGCTTGTGCAAGTCGGTCAGTCTCTCAATCCATGTGGAAAACCTCCGGCAGCGGGATTGAAATCGGTGAGTTGTCAGGATTTACCTCCATGATGTCCGCCATGTAGTCCCACCATTTTTTGACGATAGGATTCTCGCCCATATCTTGGGAACCTGCGTCTCCTTTTGTCTTTTGGAATGCAAAAAGGATGTTTGTCTCCTCATCAAGATAGATGGAATAATCGTAAACTCCGCCTTCTTGGAGCAACTGGCGCATTTCTGGCCATAATGCTGCGTGGCGTCTTTTGTACTCTTCCTTGAAGCCCGGCTTCAGGAACATTTTGAATGCTTCTCTTTTCTCCATAATATATAGTATTTAAGCGAATTGGTTTGGCGGCTGATGCCGGTATTCGTGTGTCTGACGGATACCGGCAGAGTGCCTTTCCCCGTTCCTTTTTAGTATTAGTTTTAGTGTATGATGACCATTGTGGCGCCGAAACCGTATTGTTGGAATGAGGCGTCCTGATAAGTACACGACTTGTACTTGTGTTTCAGTTCGGCAATGATGGCACTGCGGAGCACCCCCTCGCCCTTGCCGTGGATGAACACGATGCGGCGGCCTTTCTCTTTTATGTGTTCTTCCATTGTCCGGCGGAATATGTTCAGCTGATATTCCTTGATGTCCGCTGCCGACATTCCCGCTGTGGTTTCAAGCAACTCATCGGCATGGAGGTCTATTTCCACTACTGCGTTCTTGTCCTCTTTCTTCGTGGCGCGTGCGGCACTGCGCTGGGGCTTGTCCACCTCGGCTTTCTCATACATGGCTTTCTTCAGTTCTGCCGCGTTCACGACAAGAGGTCTTGATGGTATGTCGTCTTTGATGATGTCGTAGACAAGTGCCGGCTCGTTGAAAAATATACTTTCACGGAATGTATGCAGTTTGTAGAACTTGGTAGTGTCTATGCGCATATCCATTCCCACAGCCGGCTTCATAAGGAATGTCTTGTCCTCCTTATAAGCAATGAATTGTATAGCCACACGCTCAATGTCGTTCAGCATAGAATGTGTGATGTCCTCGATGTGGAGCTTTGTGTTTGGCTCGATGACACCGGTGGAGCGCAGTCTCCATGCCGAGTTCTCAGCAGACATATAGGTATAATTGATAAAGAAGTTGCTGTCGTTGACAATGTATGTGTCGAATACGGTCGAGGATATTTCTTTTACATTCTTGGGCACAAAAGCCAGACAGACATTCAGCTTGTCACCATCCTTGCGCTCTTCCGGCTTGGGTTTGAATGTGACCTGCTTTTCTTCTTCCTCCTCATCCATGTCGGGCTGCTGTGCCACAGTTCTTACGGATACAGTGGTTGCCGGATGTGGATTGGTCTTTTTATCTTGTTTCTTCCTCCCGATGGTATCGACTTTGGCTATGTTATAGTCATCTGTGTCAATGACCACACATTCGGAAATCAGTGCCGGTATCTCGAATCCGTCTTCGTCTTCCACCAGCACCATGTTGCCTTTCTCGAATTTGCGGACTATTCCTCCGCCGACATCGCTTAGGAATCTTACTTTATCTCCTATTTTCATATAAAAAGTTTTTTTATCTGTGAGGCTACGGATGCGCTCTCTGAGGATTCCATATGCCTGTGTTTGTTTTTTCTTTGCCGGATACAAAGGTAAATATAATGAGCGTCAAAACAAACGGTAAGGCTGAAAAGTCGTGGAACGGGTACAAAAAAAACGGACTGTAAGTCCGTTGCTTGTACTGTGTCTGCCGCCTGTTTTGCCATGCGGCAATATTGTTATTGCAGGGTGTCGGCATTGAATGTGTGCCTTCTTTACTGATGAGGGACAGCCGGCGACATGGAGCGACTGTTTTCGAGCGGTAGATAGTGTGCCTTCTTTGCTGATGCGGAACTCTGCGTATGTCCCTTGTTTTACTCTCCCGGTAACACTCCAGTTTCCGTCTCCGGTGCATTCTCCTCCGTTAGTTTGCCGGGAATACTCTTCTTGGGGGTTATCCCAAGCTGTTTGAGTCCCTCCAGTCGGCGGACGATATTTCCTCTGCCGTTTGACAGTTGTCCGAAAGCCGTGTCACAATTCCTTTGAGCCGTTTTAAGTGCCTCGTCCACTTTCATAAATGTCTCCACGAAAGTGACGAATTTGTCGTATAGCTCTGAGCTTTGTTTGATGATTGCCTCGATGTTTCTGCTTTGCTTTTCGCTTTGCCACAGATTGTAGATGAGCTGCAAGGACATCATCAAGTTGGTGGGGTTGATGAGCAGTATGCCTTTCTTGAAAGCGTACTGCCCAAGTTGCGGGTCGGTGCGCAAGGACAGGATGTAGCTTCCTTCGTTAGGGATGAACATCAGCACGTGTGATATGGTATTCTGCACATACTTCTCATACTTCTTTGCCGCAAGCTCGTCGATATGGCGGCGCACTGATGCCAGATTGTCTTTCTCGTAGCGGCGGCTCTCTTCTTCGCTTTGTGCCCCGGTGTAGTTGAGGTATGCCGTGAGCGACACTTTGGAATCTATGATGATGTTTTTTCCGCCGGGACAACGCACAATGACGTCCGGACGCAGGTTCTTTCCTTCCTCATCCTTTATGTTGCTTTGCGTTTCATACTCATGTCCGCGTCTGAGTCCGCTTTCCTCAAGAATGCTTTCCAGCAACTGCTCGCCCCAGTCACCTTGTACTTTCCCTTTGTCCTTCAGGGCATTGGTAAGCTCTGTCGCTTTCTGATCCATCCTTTGAGTCTGCGCCGCGAGTCCCTCAATAGCCTTCTCCACCGATGCTTTCTGTGCGGCATTGCTTGTCCCGACATCCTGCACAGCTTTCTTCACTCTGTCCATCTCTTCTTTCACCGGAGTTACAATGCCGGCAATCTGCTCCAGATTACTCCGCTTGAGTTCCTCGCTGTGCTCATTCAGTGTTTTCACAGCAAGCTCGTAGAACTGGCTTTTCATGGATTCCAGCGCATCATCGTAGTTCTTTTTAATCAGCTTGATGTGCTGCTCATTATTACTTTTCTCTTGCACCAAAGCCTTCTCCGCTGCATTTTTATCTGCCTCAGCTGTGGCAATGCGTCCTACATATCCGGCAATTTGTGCCTGCATAGCATTCAGCTTGTTCTTCAAATCGGCCAGTTCCGTATCTTTCTTGCTGTTATCTTTTCTTAGAAAGTCGGCCTCGCCAGCCAGCTTACCTGCTTCTTTGTTGCGCATGACATAGCCTATGACAGTTCCTGTTGCGGCTGCCACTATAATGTACAAAACGATTCCCATAGTCTTGTGTCTTGATAAAGTTTGAGAAATGTCAGTTGATGGAGTGGGGAGGAATGTCACTCCTTCACTTCTACAAAGTCCACGTATGTACCTTCGTCCTCTGTGAAGATTTTTTTCTTGTTGTTTTTTCTCCCTGATTTCTGGCTGTTCCGGCTTTTTTCATTTCTGCCTGAAAAACCGTTCCTGCTTTTGTTGTCCGCAGATTGCGTGTTACCAGTGCCTCCAAAAATCTTGCGCATTACCGCGCTTGCGAATAGTCCGATGCCGATGATGAACAATAAGAATAACAGAAGTATAAAGCCTAAGAAGTGTAGCATAATCAATCAATGTTTGTAGGGGTGAGATTTGTACGGCAGAAATGGGATGAATACAGCGGAACTGTATTTTCCTGATTCCTCCATACATTATAACATGCGGCGCGTATTATTGTTCGTCGTGCCGCGTATAAGAAAAGATAATGGACATGAACAAGTAAAGTCCTATGCAACCGGCGATGCCGCGCGACAGGAATCTGAATGTCTGCCCGCATACAGTTCCTGCGCTTGCCGATATGCCCAAAATTAATGCGCAAAGTATCAGGAATACATATTTCCTTTTGTTTGCTGTCCATGCCATGCTTTTGAATTTCAGGGCAAACATTGGTATCTCGCATACAAGCAGCCAACTGAACATGATGACAAATGCAAGCAGGAAAGGCGCGTTGAACATTGGTGATGTCAGGTATGCCTCGCTGCTTGAGATAAGGGCTGCCCAGAAAATGGCGTTTGCCGGTGTTGGCATTCCGATGAAAGTAGTGTGCTGCCGTTCGTCAATGTTGAATTTGGCAAGCCGCATAGCTGAGAATGCTGCCATGATGAACGCTGTGAATGGCATCACTGTAAACCAGAAAGAGTTGTAGATGAGTTCCGGGTAGCGTACCTCAGTGAACAAGGTGAATACCATTGCAGATGGAGCTACCCCGAAAGTTACTATGTCGGCAAGCGAGTCGAGCTCAATGCCGAGTTTTCCCGACACTCCCAACGCCCTGGCTGTCATTCCGTCGAAAAAGTCGAACATGGCGCCGAGCAGGATAAAGATGAATGACGTGGTGAAATTGTGATGGAATGCCGCACCTGTTGCGATGCAGCCACAAATAAGATTACAGCATGTAATGATATTTGGAATATTGCGTACTAAAGTAGACATGGTGATTAGAACTTTTGAATTGTATGTTGTCATGAACGGCTGGTGTCGCTCTTGATTATAATGAAACAGGAAACTCTTGTCCGGAATCCGCTTCGGGCATTTGCTCCGGCAAGGGTATGTCCGTTATTTCAGTCTTGCGATAAGCGTCTCGTCGCCCACTGTGGCTTGTCCGAGTTTGACAAGTACTTCTGACCCTATTGGCAAATAAACGTCTACGCGCGAGCCGAACTTGATGAAACCCATGTGGTCGTCGATGAAACACTCCGTTCCTTCTTCCGCATAGGTGACAATTCTGCGTGCCATTGCTCCGGCTATCTGGCGTGCCATGACCTCCTGTCCGTGTGGAGTGCGTATGACAACCATTGAACGCTCGTTCTCTGTGCTTGCTTTCGGAAGATATGCTTTGTGGAAATTGCCGTCCTGATGAGCCACTTTGACAATGGTTCCCTCACACGGTATCCAGTTTGCGTGTACATTGGTGAGGCTCATGAATATGGAAATCATCAGACGTTTGTCGTGAAAATACTCTGTTTCTTCCACCTCTTCTATTACCACTATATGACCATCGGCCGGCGCCACAATGGATTTGGTCGTCGGACCCTGGAACATTCGTATAGGGCAGCGGAAGAAATTGAGCATGATGCCATAGACAATGCACAGTATGGTTGCCGGAACATAGAACAGCAAACAAGTGCCGCAAGTCAGCCACAGTGTAACGAGGATTACAATCAATGCGACACCGGAAAGAATCAGCATGTTGACTCCTTCATGGTGTATTCGTATTTTGTTTCTTCGTTTATTGTGAATTATCGGTTTGTTTGAATTCATGTCTCTATGGTTATGAGTCACAATATGAGGACAGTTTCATCAGGTTCCTGCTGTCTGTTTTTACTTTCCGTGCTATTTTCCCTTGCAGAAGATACCGTTGGTGTATAAACTGTCCGCTTTGTTGTTATGCTTTTACATATAATTTAGGCAAAGGTACACATTTCTGCCAAAAGCGCAAAACTTTTAGGGTTTATTTGTCTGACAAACAGAAACAAGTAGGCAAGTTGTCTGTTTGTCAACCTGCCTACTTGTCAATATGTCAGCGTTTGCCGTATTGGCGGGCTTATTTTACCAGCTCAAGTGTGTCTTGTGCTATCATAAGTTCCTCGTCGGTAGGGATGACGCAAACAGTAACCTTTGAGTCTTCTGCCGATATGACAGCCTCTGTGGCTCTGCATGAGCGGTTTTTCTGGTCGTCCATCTTGACTCCCATGAACTCAAGTCCCTGTGTGGCGCCGTCGCGCACCTCCCACTGGTTCTCGCCAGCTCCGCCGGTGAAGAGGATGACATCCACTCCGCCCATTGCTGCGGCATACTCGCCGATGTATTTCTTGATGCGGTATGTGTACATCTCCTTAGCGATGCGGGCGCGGTTGTTGCCTTCTGCAATGCCGGCAAGAATGTCGCGGAAGTCGTTCGACAGTCCAGACACGCCTGTGAGTCCCGATTTCTTGTTGAGAAGGTCGGACAATCCCTTGCTGTCAAGATTCTCTTTGTCCATGATGAATGTCACGGCACCTGCGTCAATGTCACCGGAACGTGTACCCATCATCAGACCTTCGAGTGGAGTGAGTCCCATAGAGGTGTCCACGCACTTGCCGTCTTTCACGGCTGCAATCGAAGCTCCGTTGCCGATGTGGCAAGTGATGATTTTTTTGCCTTCAGGATTGATGCCGAGGAACTCGCATACACGCTGTGACACGTAGCGGTGGCTTGTTCCGTGGAAGCCATAGCGGCGCACACCGTATTTCTCATAAAGTTCGTAAGGCACGGCATACATGTAGGCATAGTCGGGCATTGTCTGATGGAAAGCTGTGTCGAACACACCTACCTGCGGTATTTCCGGAAGCAGGGCCTTCACAGCGTTCACACCTTTTATATTTGCCGGATTGTGGAGCGGCGCAAGGTCGTTGCAGGCAGCGAAATCAGCCATCACCTCGTCGGTGAGCAGCACACTCTTGTTGAATTTCTCGCCGCCGTGTACCATGCGGTGGCCTACGGCGTCAAGCTCGTGCAGGTCTTTCAGCACGGCATAGTCACCGGTTGTGAGCACCTGAAATATGAACTGCACACCTTTTGTATGCTCCGGTATCGGCTCGTTAATCTGAACCTTCTTGCCATCTGCCAGCTTGATTTTGATAAAAGAGTCCGGAAGTCCGATTTTCTCTATTCCTCCGGATGTGACCACTGAGCGGTCGTCCATATTGTAGAGCGCGTACTTGATGCTTGAGCTTCCACAATTGAGCACTAATATTTTCATTGTCCCTTTATTTAAAATAAGTTGTTGTGTAAGCCGGAGTCTTTACAGGCATAGATGACACAGACGGCAGGATTGAAATACGGTGGATGTCCAGAAATGTCCTCCTCCGCAGCCTCTCTTTCCGTCCTTGCGCCTTGCCGTTCCGGCTTGTCTGAATGTTTATTTCTTTGCGGCTATAGCCTGGTTGGCTGTGATGGCAACCATCTTGTACACGTCATCGACAGAGCAGCCACGGCTGAGGTCATTGACCGGACGTGCGATACCCTGAAGGATAGGACCGATGGCATCGGCATTTCCCAGACGCTGTACGAGTTTGTATGCGATGTTGCCTACCTCAAGATTCGGGAATACGAGTGTGTTGGCATGTCCTGCAATGTCACTTCCTGGAGCCTTCGACTCGCCTACGCTTGGAACGAGGGCGGCGTCGGCCTGAAGCTCACCGTCGATTTTGAGTTCCGGAGCCAATTCCTTTGCCAGTTTCAATGCCTCAGTCACTTTGTCCACTACTTCATGCTTTGCGCTTCCCTTTGTTGAGAATGAGAGCATGGCCACGCGCGGCTCTTCAAATCCAGCAACAGCCTTTGCCGTGCCTGCCGTGCATACTGCAATCTGACTGAGCTGTGCGGCATCCGGGGCCGGAGTGACAGCCACATCGCCCACTACGAGCACACCGTTCTCGCCATACTGTGGGGTCTGTGTGATGAGCAGCATGGCACCGCTCACGCATGAGATGCCTGGAGCAGTCTTGATAATCTGTAATGCCGGGCGCAACACGTTGCCTGTGGTGTTGCGTGCGCCTGCAAGCTGTCCGTCAGCATCGCCCGCCTTGATGATGAGACATCCGAGATAGAGCGGGTCCAGCACTTTTTGGCGCGCCTCCTCTATGGTCATGCCCTTCTTCTTGCGAAGCTCGCAAAGCAGCTGCGCATACTCCTCTTTCTTTGCATGGTTCTCAGGGTCGATGATAGTCGCCTTGTCGATATTCTTCAAGCCCAGTTTGTCGGCGAGGGCATGGATTTCGTCCGGATTGCCGATGATGATAAGCTCGGCGATACCGTCTGCCAATACGCGGTCGGCTGCTGTCAGTGTGCGCTCTTCTGTTCCTTCAGGAAGCACAATGCGCTGTTTATCAGCCTTCGCACGTTCAATGATACTACTGATTAAGTCCATGTTTTTGTTTTTTTTATGTTAGGTTTCTTGTCTTTTCCGATTAAGTTTGCTGTTTCCGCGCTTTTGCGGGCAGCCGCCTGTTGGTCGCGCGGCTGGATTCTTGTCATATTTAAAAGGACTGTTTATACGCATTGCAAATTTAAGCATACATTCCGAAAAGAGAAAATAAGGATTCATTTATTTTTTTTATTGAACAGGAATGCGGGTGGAATAAAGTGGAATAAAACGGTAGAGGGTGTTTTCGGCAGATGTCTTGCTGAAGACACGAAGCTTTGTGAATATGCAGGCAGACGTATTTGACATTATGTCACTTGTCGGGAAGGGCGGAATTTTAACATTTTTCGCCTTTCCTCATTCCCTGTCAGTACCTGACTTTTCGGGGTTTTGCTGATAAGTTGTTGATATTCAGTAAAATATATTTTCGGCAGGAGACTCGCGATTTTAGACGTAAAACGCATGGTTGAGACCAAAATAGGATGTGTTGATAATCAGTGGGTTATGAAATTTTTGTCTTAAAATAGTCTTTTTTCGGGTTCAAAATCCATTTTTGTTTTTCGGGG
>JAMPEL010000059.1 GCA_023665185.1 Roseburia sp. | reverse complement strand
TCTGTTTGTCCACTTGGTTTTTGAGTCTCAAAACCCTCCGTAGAATCGCGTTTTTGCAACCGAGGCAAGGTTCGGTTCATTTTGAGGCGATTCTACGGAGACGGGTTTTAACATATCAATATGTCGGTTGTTTTGATGCTTTGCTGATATTTTGCATAAGCTTATCAAAAATATCTGTCAAAAGCGGATTTGCAAAAAGTAAGTAATCTGTCAAATTCATCCGCAAAACACCACTTGTGTCAAAGCTTAACTCTGCAATGAATGAGATGAATAATTCAAAATAAAGAATGTTCCGCAAATATTTGAACGTAGAATAAGGATATGGTTGTTGTTCGCCAAAATCTCCCAAGTAATTTTTTTATCATCACATAAAAGATGGTGGATAACCAATAAAATTCTAAATTTGCAAGACTTTCCGGTATATTTGCAATGATATTCTTATTGTAACAACGGAAAAGATTATGGAAAGGTTGAAGATTATGGAGAGGTTATGGAAATACATCCACTTACACATTCTGTAAATACATCGGCGGCATGTCCTCCTGTTTCTGGAAGGGAACGGATGGAATGGCTTGACGCGCTACGGGGATTCACCATGATTCTGGTTGTGGCATACCATGTGGCGCAAATCAGTTTCGGACAGTCAATCAAACTGTCCGCCTCATTGCCCGTGCTTGTGCTGTTCCGTATGCCGATGTTTTTCTTTATCAGCGGATTTCTTGCGTACAAACCCGGTTTCAACTGGACACGCGGACGGTTGAGGTCGATGGTGTGGAAAAAACTGAAAATACAGGTAATACCGGCATTCGTCTTTCTCTGCGTCTTCATTGTGGTGCGTATGCCACGGTTCGGCGACGGCTTCGCGCTGTGTATGGAGAAGTCCACAAAAGGCGGCTATTGGTTCACATGGTCGCTGCTTCACATGTTTGTAGTGTATTATGTCTTTGCCTACATGGAAAGCCGTCTCAGGCTGCGCTCGTGGATTCCGATAGCCGCATTGTGGCTCATGGCACTGTGCGTATATGCCACACTCTACATGCCGTCGTGGTTCAGCTATCATAAAGAGCCGTTCTTCCAGTACACCAGTCTGGTGGAGACATTGCGCTTTTTCCACTTCTTCCTGCTTGGCAACATTGTCCGCCGCTATTGGAACGGCTGGCAGCGGCTGTTCGATTCCCGGTGGTTCTTTCCCGTTGCGGCAGTGACGGCTTTTGTATGTTGCGCCGATGTGCTGAAATGGCACACGCTGCGCCTGCAATGGACGAATTTGCCGCGCACTGCGGCCATGTACCTGTTGATGCTGATTGTCTTCATGTTCTTCAGATATTACCGCGACTGTCTTACCCGGAGTCACCGGCGCGGACGCTTCCTGCAATATATAGGGCGGCGCACGCTCGACATTTATCTGCTTCATTTCATTTTTCTTCCCAAACTTACGTTTGCCGGCAAATTCCTTGACGCGAACCGCCTGAACTTCTGTGCTGACATTGTGTGCGCGGTGAGTGTGGCTCTGGTCGTCATCGGATTTTGTTGTCTGGCATCCAATATTCTGCGGATGAGTCCGTTCTTTAAGAAAACACTGTTTGGCAGAAAACAATAAGAACCACAACAAAACAGTCTCTGATTATGGCAAACAAAGAAAGAAACCACGCTTTTGACCTTCTGTGCGGCATCTGTATTATCCGCATGATTACGCTGCACATCACCGGAATGTGCGGTCACGGTGATGACGACTGGTGGAAAACGATTATGTACTGGACATTCTATTTCATGAGCTTCTTCTTTTTCAAGGCAGGCTATTTCAACAAGACTGTGTCCGGAGACTCCAAGCAATACTGCATCGACAAGTTCAAGCGGCTGATGGTCCCGTATTTTGTGTGGGGAATAATCGGGTGTGTCGTCTATTTCAGTTTCATGCCGTTTCTTATCCACCGCTATCACCATCCCATCGAACCCATCACGTGGAGCCATATATGGACAACAAGTTATTTCTGGGGCAACTCGCCGTGCTGGTTCCTGTTCTCTTTCTTCACAGCATACGTAGCCATGCACTTCATCGAGAAGGTGAGAGGGCTTCACTGGATGGTGCTCCTTTTTCCTTTCGTCAGCTATTGGATGTTCACGCTTGGCAACCCGATATGGATGAGCCTTAACAACGTGTTCATGGGAATATTCTTTTTCTTTCTCGGCAGAGTGTGGCATTGGGCACTTTCGAGGTTGAGGCGGCGCAACACATTCGCCATATCGTGCGCCCTTGTGGGAGTGTTCATGGTACTGAATGTGCTGTTTCACGGCGAATATACGATGAGCACCAACACTTGGAGCGGCAATCCGCTGATGCTGGTAGTAAATACCGCCATTGCCCTGTGCGGCTTGTCGGGAATGCTGCTCTCGTTGAAAATCCGCCGGGTGCCCGTTGTCAATTACATCGGACAGCATTCGATGGTGTATTTTGTCGCCCACTATCCGCTGCTGATATTCTACCGTTTTGTGCATCTTTCCTTCGGGCGGAGCATTTTCGGACGCTGGGACGACCTCATCCTGCTTTTTGTCTTCACCTTTGCTTTCTGCACGTGGCTTGTCCCATACGTGGAGGCAGTTCCGTGGCTGAGCGGCAGGTTCAAGAATCGGGCGCAGGAGAACAAGCAGGGCGGGCACAGGGTAAATGTCTGAACCTGTTGGCACTTATAGAAAAAAAACATAACTTTGTCAAATTCATTAATATAGAACAGAAAAACAGACTATGTACAACAATAAAATAGTAGTATATACTTCCGGAACTTTCGACATGTTCCATTCCAACCACCTCAAGATGATAAAGTACGCGCACGGGCTTGGCGACACGCTGATTGTAGGAGTAAGCACCGATGAGCTTGTGTGCAGTTACAAGCGTCCCCCTATCATTCCTTTCGAGGAGCGTCTTGCCATTATCGAGGCATTGAAGTATCCCGACATCGTGATACCGCAACGCTCGCTCGACCATACTGAAATTGTGAAAAAACTCAATATCGATGTGTTCGTGGTGGGCGATGACTGGACGGGAAAATACGATTATCTGAAGGAGCTTGGAGTTACTGTCTTCTACTTCCCGTATGGCGACGGTGTCAGCTCCACCAAGATAAAGGAGGAGATACTGGAGAACTACCGGGAGATGAAGAGCAAGGTGGAGAAGAGAGCCAACCCCGATATAAAAATCAAATGACATGGTTGATTTGGAAAATCACAGCGGAACGGACAAACCGGGCACATCGTGTCCGGTTGCCGTTGTTACGGGCGGCTCGAAGGGCATTGGCGGCGGAGTGACGGAAATGCTGTTCGACAGAGGATACAGCGTGGTGTTCACCTACTGTCACGATGACGCTGAGGCTGCGGCGATGAGTGCCAGATGTATGGCGCGGGCAAAGAGCGGGCAAGGCATATATGCGGTGAAGGTAGACCACACCTGCCGTCAGGACACCTACAAACTTATAGAAAAAGTGAAGGGATTGACCTCGCACGTGGATTGTCTCGTATGTAACGCGGGAATCACTGTGCGCAAGAGTTTTACCGAGACCGAGGATGCCGACTGGGACAGCATGATGGAGGCAAGCGTACACACACATTATATTATGATGCGTGAGCTGTACGCGCTCATCCCGCCGGGCAGCCGCATCATCTTCACCGGTTCCGAGATGGGAGTGCATCCCCATGCCACAGTGTTAGGATACGGAGTGACCAAAGCGGCGGTACATGCTCTGGCGCGCAACCTTGTGAAGGAGTTCGAGGGGACGGGCACTACGGTGAACACAGTCGTTCCCGGTTTTGTGGATACTCCCTGGCAGAAGAACAAGCCCGAGGAGATACGCCGGAATATATGCAGGAAGACAGCCATTCACCGTTTTGCGTCCATCGACGAGATTGTCCGCGCGTTTGCCTTCTGCATAGACAATTCGTTCCTCAATGGCGCGGAGATAAGGGTAGATGGTGGATACTGCTATAAATGAAGGGCGGATGTTGCCATAAATGAATAAGGATACAGCCTTAAACAAATCAGGATATAGCCATAAATAAAAAAGGATGCTGTTATAAATAGAATATGGATGCTGAATATTTGAAAGAACGCTTCAATCCGGAAGGGTCATTGTTGCGCCGGCAGCAGAACCGCATGACGGAGATGCTGCTTTTTATAGATAAAGTGTGCAAGAAACATGGGATACCTTACTGGCTCAGTTCAGGCACACTGCTTGGATGTGTGCGCCACGGCGGATATATCCCGTGGGACGATGACCTCGACATTGAGATGCTGCGCAAGGACTATCTGCGCCTTATGGAGGTGTTGCCGGGAGAACTTCCCGACAATTATGCGTTGCAGACACACGACACCGACCCTAACTATATTTTCGCCTACGCAAAACTGCGCGACAAGAAAAGCTACCTTGAGGAGGTGAACCACTACGACCGCATATTCAAATACCGTGGTGTGTATATCGACATATTCCCTTTCGAGAAGAGTTTCCTGCCGCTCCACTGGATTTCGTGCCGCGCCCACGGGTTCATCTATAATGTGCTCAACAACAAACGGTACACCGATGAGGTGGCGATACGGAAAGTAAACCGCATATTCCGTTTCAACGAGAAAGTGACTTTCCCGCTGCTTCGCGCCCTTTCCGCCCTCTCGCCCTCCAAACTTGTGCGCTATTCCTTTGGTGTGCCTTATTCCGACACCCGCCGACTGGAGGACATCTTCCCGCTCACGACAGCGAAGTTCGAGGGCTACGACATGCCTGTGCCGCGCGACTGCCATGCCTATCTCAGCCGCAAGTTCGGCAACTATATGCAGCTTCCGGACATTGACGAGCTGCATCTGCATGTCTATAAGATGGAAATAGAAGACTAAGATATTACACATTTGTTTTGTGTGCGGAGAGTGGCATACAGCTGTTCTCCGCCTTTTTTATACTTTGAAAACCGCATACGAAAGGTGCATAAAAACAGAAAGAAACATGTATTCACCGGTCGCTTTATTTGTATATAACCGTGCCGACAACACCCGCCGGACGCTCCAACACCTTATCCGCAACACGCAGGCGGCGGACACCGACGTGTATGTGTTCTCCGATGGCGGAAAAGACGGCAAGTCGTGGGAGAAAGTGCGCGAGGTGCGCTCCTTGCTGCACGACATGAAAAAGGAAGTGGAACAGAGCCACGCGTTCCGGAGCTTCACCATTGTGGAGCGTCCGGAGAACATCTATCTGGAGCGCAACATCATTAAGGGGATAAGTTATGTGCTGGAACGTCACGACACAATCATTGTGCTGGAGGATGACATCTGCACATCGCCGTTCTATCTTGAATACATGAACCGCGCGTTCGATTTGTACCGTCACGAGCCGAAGGTGATGCACGTGGCAGGGTTTACCAATCTCGACCTGCTGAATGAGCATCCCGAGCTTGTCTACAAGGACAACGAGGTGTATTTCACACCCCACATGTCGGGATGGGGGTGGGGCACATGGCGCGACCGCTGGCACGGGCATTTCCGCCATTACCAGTCGGAGCGTGAGGCACTTGAGGGCATGAGCGCGGCCGATACGGACGCCATGCAGTATGGCGGAGTGTTCCCATGTCTCGCCTCGTTGAGGAAGAACCCCATTCCGTGGGATATATGCTGGGAGATTGCCATATACAAGGCGGGCGGTCTGTGCGTCACTCCGGTGCATACGATGGTGAGGAACATCGGACTGAAGAACGGCACTCATTTCCGTGCTTTCGACATATTGCAGAGTTTCAACTACGACCGTGAGCCGCTGTCGCGCCCTCTCCGTCTTTCCGCCTGCCGTCCGGAAAAGAACCAAGAGACGGAGCGGCTGTTTGCCGATGCCATACGCGATTGGGGAATACGCTATACTTTCCTCGGACGCATCGTGCGCTTTGTGTATAAGTTGGTGGCAGGAAAAAAACGTTGAGGGTATAGGTTGTGTAATATTTTGCAGATGTGTTCACACAGAATTCTTAATGTATGTTTGATGTTTTGCCAAAAATATCAGGGTAATATTATCAAAACATCAATAAGCATACAAAAACAATGGCAAAATGATATGTTAAATTCAAACTCCGTAGAATCGCCTCAAAATCAACCGCGCCTTGCCTCGCTCTCAAAAACGCGATTCTACGGCGGTTTGGAATCCGTAAAATTCAAGTAGGAAAATAGAACAATTCACCCGACTAAAGGATTCATAAATTCGACTCCAAAAGTACCATTTCCACCCAAAACCCCACAAATGTCCAAAATTACAAGGTGCTGAAAATTTTTTTACAAGGCGCACCGATTTTTTGCGAAAGGTGCTGAAAAAATATTTTCAAGGTACACGAGTTTTGAAAAGCCTTATTTTCGACCCAAAATCGGGTGTTTTTCAAAATCACTTCCTCAAAAATACGGCAACCGACTTTTCCATGCTTCGAAAAACAAAAATGGATTTTGAACACGAAAAAAGACTATTTTAAGACAAAAATCTCATAACTTGCTGATTATCAATATATCCTATTTTGATCCAACCCCTTCGTTTTTCATCAAAAACCGTTCAAAACTCGCAAAATTGTATTTGCTTGATTATCAGACGTTTAGTAGTGGGGCTCCGAAAAACCACCCATTGTCGCAATGCTGGTAGCCGTGGCAATTGTTAAAAAATTGCTTCCGGCACAAGTGACATAATGTCAGAATCCCCTGTCGAGCACCCTGCTATGGACATCCACCAAAATGCCCTCTGCCGCCTTGTCCCACCACCATGCGGTTCAGGCGAAAAACTTGGTCAAGATGAAAGAGTTGGAAAGAGTTGTCTGATTATTATTCGTTTGTTCCGTAGAATTTTCGTACTTTTGTGCCTTAAATAAGTTATAATGGCATATTACTTGCATTTTGCAAGCAAGCGCATTCAAAGCATCATTCAGATATGGCAAAAAGATATAGAAAGTCTTGGCTGTTGAATACACAATTCACCACTTCGTGTATAAGCACCACGCTTGTACTTGTACTTCTTGGTACCATTGTGCTATTTGTTCTTACAGCACGTAACCTTTCGATATATATGCGTGAGAACATCAATGTCAGCATCCTGCTGTCGGACGGCATGGACGGCAACGAGATTGCCCGCATGAAGGACGAGATTGCCGCCAGACCCTACATAAGGCATATCGAATATATATCGAAGGAACAGGCGATAGAGGAGGAATGCAAGGCCATGGGTACTGACCCTATGGAGTTTCTGGAGTACAATCCTTTTACCGCGTCTTTTGAGACAAACATCAATGCCGACTATGCAGACAAGGACAGTATGGCTGTAATTGTCAGTGAGTTGAAAGGCGACTCGCGGATTGTCGATGTCCTTTATCAAAAGGAGCTTATCGACTCCGTGAACCGCAATATCGGAAAGGCGAGCATCATCCTGCTGATTATAGCGGGGCTTTTCACCTATATATCTTTCGCGCTGATACACAACACCGTGAGGCTCTCCATATTTTCCCACCGGTTTATTATCAACACCATGAAACTGGTCGGGGCAAACTGGGGGTTCATACGGCGGCCCTTTCTCCGGAACGCTTTTTTCCTCGCCCTTATATCATCTGTCGCTGCTGACGGGATAATATTCGCCGGGCTTCATGGGCTACAGAAATATGAGCCGGAAATAACCGCTGTCATCAACATGCACGTGATAGGGATTGTGTCCGCCTCCGTGCTGCTGTTCGGACTTATCATCACTTTCATCTGCACATACTTCTCGCTGAACAGATTTCTGAGGATGAACAGCAACGAACTTTATTACGCATAAGAACAAACAGGCAAACAAATAAAAAATCAATATGGACAATTCTAATTTCGCTTTTGGCAAAATCAACTACATACTGCTTGTAGTGGGTATGCTCATCGTCATCGCCGGATTCATATTAATGTCGGGAAACGGCACCACTGAGGAGGCTTTCAACCCTGACATCTTCAGCGACACACGCATAAAGGTCGCGCCCATGACGTGCCTCTTCGGATTCATCTTCGTGGTTGTGGCAGTGGTATGGAAACCGGGACACCGTGAGATTCGCTATTTTGAACCGAAAACATCAGAAGAAGAAAAGGAGGTTGAGCTATGAACTGGCTGCAAGCCCTTCTGATGGGCATATTTCAAGGACTGACAGAATATCTGCCGGTGAGCAGCAGCGGGCATCTCGCCCTTGCCGCTGAGCTGCTCGGAGTGGAAGATCCTGAGAAGATTATGGCATTCACCATTGCTGTGCATGTGGCCACTGTACTGAGCACACTTGTCATACTGTGGAGAGAGATTGAATGGCTCTTCAAGGGGCTTTTCAAGTTTGGCGACCGCATAAAGCCAAGTCCATACGGCATACGGGCACTGAACGAGGAGCAAAACTATATGCTCAATATCATTGTGTCGATGATTCCGATAGGCATTGTAGGCTTCTGCTTCAAGGACGCGATAGAGGGATATTTCAACAGCCTCATGGTGGTAGGTGTGTGCCTGCTCGTCACTGCGGCCTTGCTCTCCTTCTCTTATTTCGCACGTCCGCGCACTAAGAAGCATATCACCATGTTCGACGCGTTTGTCATAGGTATAGCCCAGTCTATCGCCGTTCTTCCCGGCTTGTCGCGTTCCGGCTCTACTATCGGAACCGGTCTTCTTCTTGGCAACAACAAGGAGAAGCTGGCGCAGTTCTCATTCCTCATGGTCATACCTCCGATACTTGGCGAGGCGCTTCTCGATGTGCTGAAAGCGGCAAAAGAAGGCATGGAGACAGTCATGAACGGCATTTCCGCAGGTGTTTTGCTGACAGGTTTTGTCGCTGCCTTCGTGACAGGCTGCATTGCCTGCAAGCTCATGATTAATCTCGTGAAGAAAGGCAAAATGATTTATTTCGCCATTTATTGCGCTATTGTCGGCTGCGCGACTATCATCTGGCAGTTGGTTGCCTAAGGCTTGCGGTCACATAATATAAGGTTCGTAGCCATGAAGTCTGAGGCTCACAGCCGCAGGCGGAACTCCATAGAGACAACAAACGGCATGTCTGCGGATATGCTGTCGAATAAAAATCAGAACATAAAGAAAGGAATAGCATGAACCCGCAAAAAGGTGAGATATTCTGTTTCAACAAACCATATACGTGGACTTCCTTTGATGTGGTGTCATACGTGCGCAACATTCTGAAAAGGAAGGTAAAAGAGGTCAATCCCGCCATAAAGAACTTGAAGGTGGGACATGCAGGCACACTGGACCCTCTTGCCACCGGTGTGCTGCTTGTATGCACCGGCAAGGCGACAAAAAGAATCGACGAGCTTCAGGCGCATACCAAAGAATATATCGCGACCCTGAAGTTTGGGGCAACCACCCCGAGTTTTGACAAAGAGACCGAGGAAGACGCTGTTTTTCCGACAGAGCACATCACCCGCGAAAAGCTGGAGGAGGTGCTGAAAGGCTTTGTCGGGGCTATAGAACAGGTGCCTCCCGCATACTCGGCGGTGAAAGTAAACGGCAAGCGTGCCTACGAACTGGCAAGAAAAGGCGAGGAGCCTGCTCTGAAATCCAAGACGCTGGTTATTGACGAGATAGAGATTGTCGGTTACGAGTCGCCTGAGAATGTACAGATACGTGTGGTGTGCAGCAAAGGCACTTACATCCGTGCTTTGGCACGCGACATCGGGCAGGCCATTGGCTCAGGTGCCTATCTGACCGCACTTGTACGTACCCGCATCGGTGAGTACAAGGTTGAGGACAGTCTTGATGTCAAGGAGTTTGCCGATTATATGGCAGGACAGACAATAGACTTGTTAGAAGAATAAAGAAAAATATTTTTGCCACTCTTTTTTATAAACAAAACAATAAAAGAAACAGATATGAAACTGTCACAATTCAAATTCAAGCTTCCTGAAGACAAAATCTCATTGTATCCACCTACTCACCGTGACGAGGCACGGCTTATGGTTGTTCACAAGAAGACAGGAGAAATAGAGCACAAACTATTTAAGGACATACTTGAATATTTTGATGAGAAAGATACTTTCATATTCAATGACACACAAGTCTTTCCCGCACGTCTGTACGGCAACAAGGAAAAGACCGGAGCCAGAATCGAGGTGTTCCTCCTTCGTGAGCTGAACGAGGAACTTCGCCTTTGGGATGTGCTTGTCGATCCGGCAAGAAAGATACGCATCGGCAACAAACTGTATTTCGGCGAGGACAACTCTATGGTGGCTGAGGTGATAGACAACACCACATCGAGAGGACGCACATTGAGATTCCTCTACGATGGTCCGCACGATGAGTTCAAGAATGCCCTGTACGCTTTAGGAGAAGCTCCGCTTCCCGATGACATCCGCAGCCGACGCGCGGCAGAGCCGGAGGACATGGAGCGTTTCCAGACCATATACGCGCGACACGAGGGGGCTGTGACTGCACCGGCTTCAGGACTCCACTTCTCGCGTGAGCTGATGAAGCGCATGGAGATAAAAGGTGTGGAACAGGCTTTCATTACCCTGCACGCAGGACTCGGCAACTTCCGCTCTATTGATGTGGAGGACCTCACCAAGCACAAGACTGACAGCGAGCAGATGTTCGTGAGCAAAGAGGCTTGCGACTTGGTGAACGCAACCAAAGACAGCGGACACAAGGTTTGCGCCATAGGAACCACTGTGCTCAGAGCCATAGAGACTGCTGTAGGTCCCGGCGGACATATCAAGGAGTTTGAGGGATGGACTAACAAGTTCATATTCCCTCCATACGAGTTCACTGTGGCCGACGCATTGGTTGCCAACTTCCAGATGCCGCTGTCTACCATGCTCATGCTCGTGACAGCCTTCGGCGGTTACGATGTTGTCATGTCGGCATACAACGTGGCTCTCAAAGAAAACTATCGTTTCGGCACATACGGCGATGCCATGCTGATAATAGACTGACAGCTGGGACTGGCAGAAACATTCGAAGAACAGATGCAGGCGCATAGATATACAGGATATATTTATGCCCTGCATTTTCATTATACAGATTATGCACACCACTTATTTAGCACTTGGAGCCAATCTTGGCGACAAACAGAAAATGATGGCCCAAGCTATTGAGGAAATAGGGGCATGTATTGGCAGCGTGACAGCATGTTCGTCTTTCATCGAGACTCTCCCGTGGGGATTTGAGAGCTGCCACACATTTCTCAATGCCGCTGTCTGTGTCAGCACTTCAATGACACCGGAAGAATTGCTTGAAGCCACTCAGGATATTGAACGCAGAATGGGACGGAAAGTGAAGTCTGCCGATGGAATATACCACGACCGCACTATAGATATCGATATTCTGTTATATGACGACATCATTCTGTCAGAGCCGCGTCTTGTCATCCCTCATCCGATGATGCATCTGCGCCGCTTCGTTCTGGAACCGCTTGCGGAGATTGCTCCCCACACTGTCATTCCGGGAACGGGAAAGACTGTGGGTGAGCTGCTCTCCGTTGTGAGATGATTATTAGTATTTTGGCAAATAAAATATTTGGAGTTTTGGATTTTGATTTGTAGTATTGTACATTTGCATGTAATTATCAAATTTATAATCTACAAAAGAAAAATGAAACATTTCAATTATTCCATTTTTGTGGCAGCTCTTGCAGCAGCTTCTTTCATGTTCTCGGCTTGTGACGATGATGACGATGAGAATGTCAACAACAGTCCTTCTGATACAGAACAGGGTGACGATTCCAATAAGGATGATGAGAACAACAAGGATGATGAGAACGAGGTTGCTTATCCGGAGACGGTGTTCACATCCGGACTGCCGGCAAATGTGGGTGGAAGTGCCGTCACTACGGATGAGAACGGATTTGTCACAAAGATAGCTGACGATGGAGAAGTCTACACCTTTGTCTATGCGAAGAAAACTGTGGAGTTTGAGGGCACTGCAACTGTTTACGACCTTACCATCAATTATGAGGATAAGGAAAACGGCGGCGATCCTGCTGACAACATGACAATGTATTGCAAGTTGAACAAAGACAACTTCATTGCTGAAGTCTATCAAGTTTATGGTGACGGAGATACTGACACATGGACATTCGGCTATAATGCAGACGGTCAGCTCAACTACATGAAGCGCTCTGAGGGTAACGAGGTAACTACTCTTGCTTATGATGCAGACGGTGATGTTGTCACAGTTACAGAAGAGGATTTGGATGACAAGTCAAAAACAACAAAAACTATTGCCTATACTTCGGAGACAGTTACTTCTAAGATAGCCAACAAGGGTAATATCATGCTTTTCGATGAATGTCTTGGAGTGGATATGGACGAGATGGGAGTGGCATACTATGCCGGACTTCTTGGTAAGGCTACAAAGCATCTTCCTATATCCCTTTCGGCAAAGTACAGTGATGGTTACAGCTATACTGAGACATACAGCTGGACTCTCAACGCAGACGGTCTGCCTACTAAAATGACGGATGGTGAGGACAGCTACACATTTGCTTGGTAAAGAGAAATATAGAGGAAACACTGAATAAAGATTCTCAAAAGATGCCGGGAAAAACTTTTTCCCGGCATCTTTTTTTTTCTTACAGACTTCCTTTTTCTTATTCCAATGTCAGCTCGTTGATGAGTCGTTTAGCCTTTCCGTAGCTCTCAATTACGGAGAGCACATAGCGGATATCGACACCGATACACCGCTGCATGTTGTTGTCGAATTTGAGGTCGCCGCTCATTGCCTCCCAGTTACCGTCGAAAGCAAGACCTATCAGGCGGCCCTTGCCGTCGAACATACCCGAGCCGGAGTTTCCGCCGGTGATGTCGTTGTTCGTAAGGAAGCACAACTGCATCTCACCGCTGCGGCTGTCGGCATAGCGGCTGCCGAAGTTGCCCTTCTTCAACCACTTGTATACCTTTGGAAGCAAGGTGTAATCGTCATTGCCCGGATTCTTCTCATATTTGTCCGTAAGCGACTGCGGAAGTGTATAGTGTACATACGTCAAGTCCGAAGTTGGAGAATATCCCTCCACGATGCCGTAGCTCATACGCAGTGTGAAGTTCGCATCCGGATAATACTCGCGCTCATGGTTCATAGCACGTATTCCCTCTCCCAGCTTCCTTTCGTAAGTGTTGGAGCTTCTTGCCGCGCGTATCTTGAACAAGATTGTGAAGGCGTCGCCGGCAACAGTCATCATCAGGTCGCCACCCACCTCTGCCAGTCCGTTGGCCTTCGCCAGTTGCTCAGGCTTTGCGAACACACTCTTTGAATACAGCGCGTTTGCAAACTTGTCATAGTCACCGTTGTATTTGTTCTGTATTGTCTCGTAGAAAGCTGGCAGGAAAGCCGTGTCGGGTACGTGCTCGGCATAGTTTCTGAGGAGCGCGGCGAACACCCGCTTGTCTGTTTCCACATCAATGTCCTTGAACTCCTTCTCCACCTTCTTCTTGAAATCATCCTTCTCGCTTACCGCTCCCATCATGTTGCGCACGATGAAGCGCAGTATGTCAGAGCCGTTCCAGAAAGACTCCTGCCACAGCATCATACTGTAATCGTTGTTGAAATTCTTCGCGTATTGTGTGCGCAGAGTGTCGAGAATGCCAATATACTGCGCGTGCGCTACGCTGTCGGTTGCCACCCATTTCTCGAAGTCAGACTCCAACGTCCGCTTCTCATCGATGACTCCCAGCTTCTCCAAAGCCTTGTTCTGTCCGATGGAATACTTCCAGTAGTTTGAGCTGTTGGCATATTTTGATGCATACATGATACGTATGGCATCGCTCTTGCTCATGGCGTCCTTCAATATGTCCTGTTTCACTCCGCGCACCTGAATACGCAGGTCGTTGGTTGTGCGCATCTCGTTCTCTATTCCGTAAGAGCTTAGGTAGCGGTCGGTAGAGCCGGGATAGCCAAGCGTCATGCAGTATGAGCCTTCCTGATAGCCCTGAAGCGACACATGCGCATAGCGTACAGGGTGGTAAGGGACATTGTCCTTCGAGTAAGCGGCAGGCTTGTTGTTCTTGTCGGCATAGATGCGGAACACGCTGAAGTCGCATGTCTGGCGCGGCCACATCCAGTTATCGGTGTCTCCTCCGAATTTTCCAAGACTCTGTGGCGGAGCGAAGACAAGGCGCACGTCGTCGAAACGCTGGTAAACAGACATGTAGTATTTGCTTCCTTTGTAGAAAGCGTTCACCTCCGAGTAGATGGCATTTGTCGTGTCGTCCACCTCCTCGATAAGCTTGGCACTAATGCTGTCGATAATGGCACTGCGCTCCTCTTCTCCCATTTCCGGAGTCACTCCGTTCATCACTTTGTCTGTCACATCGACTGTGCGCAGATGGAACGCTACGTACAAATCCGGATTCGGCAGTTCGTCCTTCATGCTTTTAGCTACGAAGCCGTCCGTCAGATAGTCGTGCTTGGGAGTGGAGTGCTCTTGAATAGCTCCGAATCCGCAGTGATGGTTGGTGAACACCAGTCCTTCGTTGCTGACCACTACACCTGAGCAGAATCCGCCGAACATCACGATGGCGTTGTTCAGCGACGGACCGTCGGCGTTGTAAAGTTCCTCTTGTGTCAGCTCCAGTCCGAGCGATTGCAGAATACTGTCTGTACGCTGCGACAGATTGCAAATCATCCACATTCCCTCGTCTGCCTTCGCCTGAAGGAGGGACAATAGTGCAACCAACGATAAAATCAGTTTTTTCATTGAGTTATGTTTGTTAAGTTTCTGAGTAATCTACCTTGCAGTCTTGTTGTGTCTTTGTCTGAGCGGATTGTCGTGATACATGATGTGGGCGACAAACAGCAGAATCAGCACCGTGTTTACCGTAATGCGCCCCCACTGCGGCAGTGATTCGGGCAGCAGTACCATTACCGCAAAGAAGAGGGCGGTGATGAGCACATACACCCCGATGCTTTTGAGCGGATAGTCGATAGGGTTCTTCTTCTGCCCCACAAAGTAGGAGAGAAGCATGGAAGTGGCATACCCGGCGAATCCTCCCCATGCGCAAGCCATGTATCCGTATTCCGGAATGAACAGCACATTGACTGCCACCAGCACGGCGCAGCCTGCAATGGAGAACCATGCGCCCCATATTGTCTTGTCAATCAGCTTATACCAGAACGACAGGTTGAAGTATATGCCCATCATTATCTCTGCCGCCATGACGATAGGCACCACGCGCAGTCCCTCCCAGTAGTCGGGGCTGATGATAAATTTCAGTATGTCCATATATCCTGTCACGCATAGGAATGCCAGCAACGTGAATATGATGAAGTATTTCATCGCTGTCGCGTATGTCTCGCCCTTGTTCTTGTCGCGGCTCTGTCCGAACACGAATGGCTCGTAGGCATATCGGAAAGCCTGCGTAATCATTGCCATAATCATGGCTATCTTCACACACGCGCCGTATATTCCCAGCTGCACCGTTCCCTCGTGCGTGTCGCCATACACTTTCGGGAATATCATCTTGTCCACCGTCTGGTTCAGTATGCCGGCTATTCCCAGTATCAGTATAGGCCACGAGTAGGAAAGCATCCGGCGCATAAGATTCTTGTCGAACCTCCATCTGACACCGAACAGCTCGGGCAGGAAGAAGACGGTTATCGCTGCCGTACACACGAGGTTGATGCCGAAAGCGTAGCCCACGCCCACTCCCGGCTTGTAAATCATGCCCACCGTGTCCGGATATTTGGCATAGAGCGAGGGCAACGCTACAAAATAGAGCAGGTTCAGCGAGATGTTTGCCACAATGAACAGCAGTTTCAGTGCGGCGAACTTTATAGGCCGCTTCTTATATCTCAGATACGAGAACGGTATGGCCTGAAAGGCGTCTATTGCCACCACGCTTGCCATCATCCCTACATATTCGGGGTGGGCGGCATAGCCCATTGCCGACGCTATCTGTGGGAGAAATCCGAGTACAGCCACAAGGAATGCCAGTGCCATCGCGCCGACTATCGACAGGGTGGTGGTGTACACCGTGTCCGGTTCCTCGCCCTCTTTGTTGGCGAAGCGGAAGAAGGTGGTCTCCATGCCGAATGTCAGCAGCACGAGTATGAATGCTACATACGCATATATGTTGGTGATGACTCCGTAGCCGCCGCTCTCAGCTGCCAACTTGGCAGTATAGAGCGGCACGAGCAGATAGTTGAGGAAACGACCCACGATGCTGCTGAGTCCGTATATGGCAGTGTCTTTTGCCAGTGATTTTAAGTTTGCCATTTTTTCTGTGGAGTTAATAATCTTGATTAGAACAGACTTCCCATTCCGTCCCTCATGTCGGGAAAGACGGAGCGTCCCAAATGTTTGTAGGCGAGTTCTGTCACCTCCCTGCCTCGCGGTGTGCGTTTGATGAATCCCTCCTTTATGAGGAACGGCTCATACACTTCCTCCACCGTTCCGCTGTCCTCGCCAATGGCGGTGGCAATGGTGCCTACTCCCACCGGGCCTCCCTTGAACTTGTCGATGATGGTGGTCAGAATCTTGTTGTCAATCTCGTCAAGTCCGAACTTGTCGATGTTCAACGCCTCGAGCGCGATGTGCGCAATGTGCAGGTTGATGCGCCCGTTGCCTTTCACCTGTGCGAAGTCGCGCACACGGCGGAGCAGTGCGTTGGCAATACGTGGGGTGCCTCGGCTGCGTCCGGCAATCTCGCTTGCCGCGTCAAAGTCGCAAGGCACACCGAGCAGGGCTGCCGAGCGCAGGATAATCTTTGTCAATACCTCAGCGTCGTAGTATTCGAGATGCAGGTTGATGCCGAACCGGGCGCGCAGAGGCGCCGTCAGCAGGCCGCTGCGTGTGGTCGCTCCTACCAGCGTGAACGGGTTCAAGTCAATCTGTATGCTGCGTGCAGAGGGACCCTTGTCTATCATGATGTCTATGCGGTAGTCCTCCATTGCTGAATAGAGATATTCTTCCACGATGGGCGACAGGCGGTGAATCTCGTCAATGAACAGCACATCGTTCTCCTCAAGCGAGGTGAGAATGCCGGCAAGGTCGCCCGGTTTGTCCAGCACCGGCCCGGATGTGACTTTGAATCCCACCCCCAACTCGTTGGCGATGATGTTCGACAGCGTTGTCTTGCCAAGCCCCGGAGGTCCGTGCAGCAAGGTATGGTCGAGCGGCTCACCTCTGTATTTTGCCGCCTCGACAAAGATGCTCAGATTCTCCACCACTTTCGATTGTCCGCTGAAATCCTCGAATCTCAGCGGTCGCAGCGCGTTCTCAAAATCCTTCTCTTTTGCCGATAAATATTGTTCTTCGCGTATGTCAAAATTATCTGCCATTGTCTTTTCTATATATAATAGGTGCAAAATTAGACAAAAGCTTTGACATATCTGACTTTTGCAGTTAGAATATGTTCCGATAGTTTTTATACACATGTTTTTTTGGTTCATCCTACATTCCGAGTGATACACCACACTGTGTGTATTATCCTTGTCTAATATATTTGTGTTGCTTGTACGTGCCTTATGAACGGAATCTCCAAACCTGAGCCGTTCTGCCTCACACATTGCCAGACAGCAATATACGGGCAAGGGATGTTCTGACATTATGTCACTTTGCGGAGAGCCTCGTTTTTTAACATTTCCGCAGCCTCTTGCTCTTGTCTGATGCTTGAATTTTTGACGTTTTGCTTATAAGTTGTTGATAATCAATTGAATATGTTTTTAGCGAAAAGTACGTAGTTTTAGCCCAAAAACTAAGGGTTCAGATCAAAATAGGATATCTTGATAATCAGTGAGTTATGAAATCTTTGTCTTAAAATTGTCTTTTTTCGGGTTCAAAATCCATTTTTGTTTTTCGGAGCGTTGAAAAGGCTGTTTCTTTCTTTTTGAGGAAGTGACTTGGAAAAATACCCGATTTTGGGTCGAAAAAGGGGCTTTGAAAATTTTGTTCACCTTGAAAATAAATTTTGTTCACCTTGCGCAAAAAATCGGTGCGCCTTCAAAATAAATTTTCAGCACCTTGTAATTTTGGGTTTTGTTGGGCTTTTGGGTGGGAAAGGTGTGTTTTGGGTTGATTTTCTATATCTTTTAGTCGTGCGGATTGTTCTATTTGTCCACTCGAAATTCGAGGCTCAAAAC
>JAMPEL010000058.1 GCA_023665185.1 Roseburia sp. | reverse complement strand
TTGCGAAAAAAATCAGTGTACCTTGGAAATAAATTTTCAGCACCTTGTAATTTTGACTTTTAGTGGGCTTTTGGGTGGGGAAGGTGTGTTTGGGGTAAAATTTATATATCTTTTGACCATGTAAATTGTTCTATTTATCCACTCGTTTTTCGAGGAACAAAAACCTCCGTAGAATCGCCTTTTTGAGAGCGAGGCAAGGTTCGGTTCATTTTGAGACGATTCTACGGAGTCGGGATTTAACATATTAAATTGTCAGTATATTTGGTTTTTTACTAATATTTTGACAGACTCCTCCGTCGCAAAGCGACACCTCCCCTAACTTAGGGGAGGAGCCAGGTTACCATGCTTGCAGAGAAATTAAAGTGCTGATTGACAAGGTATATAGCTCCTCTCCTAAGTTAGGGGAGGTGTCGCTTTGCGACGGAGGAGTTTGTCAGAATACACAAAAAGCATACTTACAAAAAGTCAAATATTCTGTCTGAACACATTAAAACACATTTACAAAAAATCAAGGAGTCTGTCGGATTCATCAGCAAAACATCGCCTACATCAAGACTCAACTCTATAAAAACAAGATAAATCAATCGAAATGTCGGATAGACCAATTTTATTCCTATCTTTGAATCGCATTATACTATAAAGCCGTAAAGAATGAAAGAACATGATGCCGATTGGATGTGGAAAGATATAGAGAAAGTCTTTTTCTCGGAAAATACGCTCCAATACAAATATACCTATTATTACCGGCTGTTGAGAAGAATCTGCATAGAACTTGTAGCACCTTTGGCTACGAACTATACAGACTTCTTTTCGCGGTTGCAGGCTGTATGCAGGCTGACGGAATATCCTTTGCGTAATGTCGACACATTCAGGTGGAGGGCGCGCCGTGTGATGGATGGGAAGGAAGATCCAAGAGAAGACGCTTATCTTGTGGATACAAAGGCTTTCATGGAAGCGTTGGCGCGGTTTACCAATACCCGCATACCTTCTGACATAATCCGCAGTCTGCCTGACAGTCTTACCCCTCCGGCAATTGATGTGGCAAGAAACAAGCGCAGAAAGAAATGCCGCTTTGTGGCAGTGGGCAAGGATGACAGGTTTATTCATGCAGTAAGCAGGGAACTGCCGGGTGAGGAGGTAGTGAAAGTTGATTTTACCGCAAATGAGCATACACTGTCTGCCGCCTTGCACATAGCCAAGGACACACAGTTTAATGCGGTCGATTTCACTGTGGATGCGGAGGGGGTTGTGTATCCTCTTCTCATTGTGGTCAATCCGGATTTCCTTCTCGATATAAGTACGCTGACCGCTTGTGTGAAACCATACGGCGACAGTCCGTTCAATTATTTTTTGAAGAAGTTTGAAGATGTCCAGACCTCAGCTCCAATCTTGCTTGGACAGCTTGCCAACCAATTTCTGGATGACTGTATCAACAGCAAGGAGGCAGACTATAAATCTTCCATGAAAAAAGCTTTTCGTGACTATGCGCTTGAGTTTTCAGCTTGCAAGGACATAAATAGAAGTTTCTTTGAGGAATGTGAGAGACAGTTTTTGAACATCAGGCAGATTGTCAGCTCCTTTTTCTACAGTCCCGATTTTGCGGGCGACAAGAGTAATGTGCTTCTTGAACCGTCGTTCTTTTGTGAGACACTTGGTTTGCAGGGACGTATGGACTTTCTGCAAGGCGACTATAAATGTCTGATAGAATTGAAGTCGGGAAAAATGGACGAGTATCAAAAACGTCCGCGTGAGGAACATCTTTTGCAAATGATTCTCTATAAGGAGGTGTTGCATTACAATCTCGGAATAAACAGACTGGATGTGTGCGGCAATCTCTTATACTCGAAATACCCGTTGCTGCAAGAGCAGCGTTCTGTCGCAGACTTGGTTAGGGAAGTGATGACACTGCGCAACAATATAGTAGTGCTGGAGCAACATTTGTGTGAGGGGTATGCGCAGAAATATGTCAGTCTGCTGACCCCGGAGAAACTGAGAAGAAAGGCTGTTGGCGAGAAGCTGTGGCAGCAATGGTGCAAGCCTGCTATCCGGCATATTTTAGAACCGTTGCAACGGATGGACGAGCTTACGGCTGATTATTTCTATACATTCCTTCAATTTGTTGAGCGCGAGCAGTTTCTTGCAAAAATTGGGGACGGCAAAGTAGACTCCACCCGTGGAATGGCAAGTCTGTGGAATGCGGATATTGATGCAAAGAGAGAGAATGGAGATATTATTGACGGGCTGAAAGTGGTGGACATACTTTATGACAAGGGAGAGGCCGTAGAAGCTGTTGTTCTCTGTATGCCGGAAGACGGGTATGCCCGTCCGAATTTCCGTGTGGGAGATGCGGTGATTCTTTACCAGCGCGAGAATGCGGACGACACGGCTGTGAACCGACAGATAGTACGTTGTAATGTGGAGGAATGCACAGAGAATCGGTTGAGTCTGCAATTGCGTTACAAACAGCGCAATGCCGGGATATTCAAGAAAAACTCAGCTTTTGCCGTAGAGCACGATTATATTGAATCGACATTTCATTCTTTATACACAGGATTATTCTCGCTTGTCACGGCACCTGCATCCCGCAGGGAATTGTTGTTGTGCCGCCGTCTGCCGGAAACAGATTCTTCCGTAACTTTGCGCGGAACATATCTCAACCGGCAGATTGACGAACTGGTGCTTAGAGCAAAACAGGCGAAAGATTATTTTTTGTTGGTAGGCCCCCCGGGGACAGGCAAGACAAGTGTGGCACTGAAGTCAATGGTAGAGGAGTTTGTTTCAGAAGGGCACACGATTCTGTTGCTTGCCTATACCAATCGTGCCGTAGATGAGATATGTGCGATGCTTGATACTGTACAAGGCGGACGTCCCGATTACATACGCATGGGCAAAGAATTAATGTGTATGCCGTGTTACAGAGACCGGCTGATGGTCAATGTGATGGAAGCCTGTACGAACAGGCAACAGATTGTGGAGCGGCTGTCTATGGTGAGAATTGTGGTAGGAACTGTGGCGTCTGTCAATGGTGCTCGCAGCTTGTTCCGGTTGAAACATTTCGATGTCGCCATATTTGACGAGGCATCCCAAATACTTGAACCTCAGATATTGGGGTTGCTCTGTGAGCATGACGAAAAAAGTGCTTGTGTGATAGATAAGTTTATTATGATTGGTGATCACAAGCAGCTTCCGGCTGTTGTAGTGCAGAAGGATGAGCAAGCGTCTGTATCTTCCGGACGTTTGAGAGAAATTGGTCTGGACAGTTGTGCCAACTCACTGTTTGAGCGTCTGCACAATTTTGTCAGCAGGCATGAGGACTGTAGCTCTGGTGTGGTCGGTTTTCTGAACAGGCAAGGACGGATGCATCCGGACATAGCCGGGTTTGCCAGCAGCCATTTCTACTCAGACAATCTTTGTGCCGTGCCTGTAAGGCATCAGATGAGCCGCCTTCCATATACAGAATATACGGAAGATGAGAAGTGGGCGGCTTTGTGCCGTGTGGTTTTCATAGACATACCGCTTCCGGATGTAGAAGACAGGCAGCCTAAGTCGAACATGAAAGAAGCGGAGAAAGTCTGCGAAATAGTAAAGACCCTCATCAGCTTATCAAAAAAGAATGGAGTTGCTTTCTGCCCATCAAAGCAGATTGGTGTGATTGTGCCTTTCAGAAGGCAGATAGCGATAGTGCGCAGACTGTTGGAATGTGAGGGGATAGAGTCGGCAAAAGAAATGTTGATTGATACTGTGGAAAGATTTCAGGGAAGCCAGCGTGATGTCATCATATATGCCACGACCATTACCCAACCATATGAATTGGATATACTTTCCAATATGGTGGTTGTGGACGGTGAACTAATCGACCGCAAACTGAATGTGGCAGTGACACGCGCCCGTGAGCAACTGTTCATTCTGGGCAACAGGTCGCTCCTGTTGCGTAACCCTATATACAAAGAACTTGTCATATATACGGAAAACTTGTGTGTGACATCGGCTGGCGAGAATCCGTATGAGTCTTGACCATTCCAGTCTCAAAAGAATGCCGGACCGCAATATTTTTCTTCCATAAAAACAATCTTCACTCTTTATTGTTATATCTTTGCAGACGAATAAAAGTAAAATCAAGAATTATGAGACAATACGTTAGTGTGTGTGCGGTGGCAGCAATAGCTGTAGCAGCTGTGTCATGCGGAAATATAAAATCGGATGGAATCGTATTTGATACGATAGCTATAAGTGATGGCTATAAACTCGATGAAGGGACTGACGGCAAGCCGTTAGGATATGAGATAATGACTGATGTGATGTTCTTGCAGGCCGAGGATGAGGAGAAGAAAGATATCTGCGATAAAATAAACAAAAGCGTGATAGAGGAACTTATGCACCGAGAAGACAGTGGAGTTCCTGAAGCCGCAATAAGGAAATATATTGAGGAGAATGTCGATGAATATAAGACGGATGTGGCGGACTTGTATAAAATGGAGCGTCAGAAAAATCAAGGAAACGAAAATGAGACCTCTTATGCGTCCTTTAATCACTACACTCATTTGAAGGGTGTCGCATCCCGTGGCTTTGAAGGCATCATTAATTATACGATGACAGAAGACAGTTATTCCGGAGGTGCGCATCCTGTCAGCTACACGACAAAGATGTGTTTCAGTGTGGAGAATGGCGAGAGGGTACATCTTGAGGATGTCTTTTGTGAGGACAGTACGGGCAGGCTGGTGAAAATGCTGACCGAGCAACTAATGAGGACAAAGGGCGCGGAAACTAAAAAGGAACTGAAAAAGAGAGGATACCTTAACTTTACAGAAATGTTTGTCTCGGAAAACTTTTCTTTGGAACCGGACAGTGTGGTGTTCTTCTATAACGAATATGATATTGCTCCTTATTCAGAAGGACCGACTACATTGTCGTTGAGTTATAAGGACATGAAAGGATTGCTGAGATAGAGCGTATAATAAGAAAAACAGTGTAGAAAATGGAAATAATAGAGAAGTACTTTAAGGACCTTAGCGAGAGGCAGACAGAGCAGTTGCGTAGTCTTTATGATTTATATATTGACTGGAACTCAAAGATTAACGTGATATCAAGAAAGGACATAGAAAATCTGTATGAGCATCATGTGCTGCATTGCATGGGCATTGCCAAGATTATAAGATTCCGTCCCGGGACGAAGATAATGGATTTGGGTACGGGAGGCGGTTTCCCGGGCATACCTCTTGCCATACTATTCCCGGAATGTGATTTTCATCTTGTGGACAGTGTGGGAAAGAAGATACGTGTGGCTACAGAAGTGGCAAATGCCATAGGTTTGTCGAATGTGAGGTTCTCACATTCCAGAGTGGAAGATATTAAGGACACGTATGATTTTGTGGTGACACGCGCTGTAATGCCTCTTGTCGACTTGATGAGAGTGGCGCGCAAGAACATTATGAGACAGCCAAGCAATTCTCTGCCTAACGGTTTTATCGCATTGAAGGGCGGTGAACTCGCGCACGAAATGGCTTCTATGCGCAATATATGTACTACATGGGACTTGTCAGATTTCTTTGAGGAGGAATATTTCTCGACAAAAAAGATTGTACACGTAATTGTCAAAAACTAACGGATTAGGACAATATGATTACAATAAAGAATTTTGCGGTTTCGCCAATAGAAGAGAACACATACATTGTGTCAGACCAAACAGGGGAAGCGGTGATTGTTGATTGCGGATGCTTTGTGGAAGATGAATGGAGCAAAATAAAGGAATATATCTGCAAAAACGAGCTGAAACCGGTGCATCTTGTATGTACACACATGCACTTCGACCATGTGATGGGAAATAAGCTTGTTTTCCGGGATTATGGACTGAAACCGGAGGCAAACGATGCAGACCTTGTTTTGTATAAGAATATGGGCAGACAGTTGAAAATGTTTATGGGTGTCAGTTCCGATGAATTTGTAGACATGCCACCTTTGGCGCGCGCATTGAGAGAGGCGGATGTCATACCGTTTGGCACTCATCAGCTGGAAGTGTTGGAGACACCTGGTCACAGCCCAGGCGGATTGTGTTTCTATTGTAAGGACGAAAATGTTTTGTTTACAGGCGATACGCTTTTTCAATGCTCAATAGGCAGGACAGACCTTGAAGGCGGAAGCTACAGGCAGTTGATAGGCAGTATAAGAGACAAGATTGCCGTTCTTCCTGGAGAGACAGCCATTTATCCAGGGCATGGACCTTCTTCCATTTTGGATTCAGAAAGCAGATACAATCCTTATTTCTGAGCATGGACATGACGTATAAAATACATGTTTGTGTCATTGTCGTTTCCAAATAATTTGCTAATTCTGCCAAAATGTCATTGTTTTTTGGAAACAAATAAGTAATTTTGTCACAAAATAAAAGACAAAATATGGACAACAATAATATCCGGCAGATAAAACAACGATACGGAATCATAGGTAATGCGGAAGGACTCAACAGAGCACTGAATATCGCTATACAGGTGGCATCTACAGACTTGTCGGTGCTTATTGTGGGAGAAAGCGGTGTGGGAAAGGAAGTCATTCCACGTATAATACATGATAATTCCGCCAGAAAACACAGTAAATATTTTGCGATAAATTGCGGTTCCATACCAGAAGGAACTATAGATTCAGAGCTATTTGGACATGCCAAAGGTGCTTTTACCGGAGCGGTAGGAGAGCGTGAGGGATATTTCGGTGCAGCCAATAAAGGCACTTTGTTCCTTGATGAGGTGGGGGAGTTGCCTCTTGCCACCCAAGCCCGTTTGCTGCGTGTGCTTGAAACAGGAGAGTACATCCGTGTGGGAGAGAGTGAGGTGAGAAAGACAGATGTCAGAATTGTAGCGGCAACGAACCTGAAAATGCAGAAAGCAATTAGTGAAGGACGCTTCAGGGAGGACTTGTATTACAGGCTTAATACAATACCAATCTCACTTCCGCCGTTACGTGAGAGAGGCAGGGATATAGACATGCTGTTCAGAAAGTTTGCCATAGACATATCGGAAAAATACAGCAATGAGCCGGTTCGGCTTACAGACGATGCAAAAGAGCTTCTCCTTAATTATAAATGGCCTGGAAATATTCGGCAATTGAAAAATATTACGGAGCAGATAAGTGTAATAAGCGAAGAGCGGGAGATTACTAAAGATATATTGCTGCAATATGGAGTTACAGATGACAGATTGGCCGAGCAGGGACTTGTGCTTGTTGGAGGGGCAGATGGTAATGGGCAGAATGTGTCCTCGCATTCATATGAGGCGGAACGTGATATGCTTTTTCAACTTCTTTCGAGCATCGGAAAGGAAGTAAAGGAACTCAAAGACATGGTGCATTCCAATGTGAGCAACATGAACAATATGTCTGTGCAACAAACTGTCCAGTCGCAGTCTGCGATGATGACTGATGATTATGCAGATCTGAGGCAGCAGATAACTCCTGGCGGCTTTCAAATGCATACATCCGGCGCGTCTGGTGGTTCCACATATCTCAGCAGTCCGTCAGGAATAAAGATACGCAGTAATGAGAGGGAGGACGTGTCTTATTATGACGAGGCGGAACAAGTGGTGGAAGAAGCACCTCATTCGATGAAAGATATGGAGAAAATCAGCATACAGCAGGCATTGGAACGCTGCCGTGGCAAGCGTAAACGTGCGGCGGCGGAGCTTGGAATATCAGAAAGAACACTTTATAGAAAAATCAAGGAATATGGATTGGATTAGTCTATATCTTATATTGTAATTATATGAAAAGAATCAACAAGACAGCAATAATATTTATTGCGTTGTCATTTGTAGCTACTGCATGTAGCATAAGCTATAAATTTAACAGCTCTTCTATTGACTACACAAAGGTAAAAACGATCAGTATAGAGAAATTTCCTATTCGCTCCGCATATGTTTGGAGTCCGATGGAGTCAATGTTCTACAATTCTCTGTCAGACGCTTTCGCACAAAAGACGAAACTTCGTGTACAGAACCGAAATGGAGATTTGCAGCTTTCGGGAGAAATTGTGGAGTATTCTCAAACCAACAAGAGCATTTCCTCTGATGGCTATTCTGCCCAGACCCAGTTGAAAATATCCGTTAATGTCCGGTTTACAAATAATTCAAAGCATTCGGATGATTTTGAACAACGGTTTAGTGCAACGTCTGAGTATGACTCTTCGCAGCAGCTGACAGCGGTGCAAGAGACACTTGTACAGGAGATGATAGATGATATAGTGGATCAGATTTTTAATGCTACAGTGGCAAACTGGTAAAAGACAAATTCATGATAGATGTTTCAGAACTTATAAAAGGCAATATAAAACTGGACTCGGACACTCTTGTCGAATTAAAGGAGCTTGTTGACAAATATCCTTTTTTTCAGACAGCGCGTCTGTTATACATAACCAATCTTTTTGCTCTTCGCTCCGAGAACTTTACGGCAGAAATGAAAAAGGGGAGTGTTTTCATCACCGACAGGAGAACCCTTTTTTCTATTATTGAGGGCAAAAATTATGATATAGAATATGACTATGAGTCAATGCCGAACAGAATAGAGACGGAAGGCGATGAGAACAGAACCATATCACTGATAGACAATTTCCTGTTGGCGCAGAAAGAAGAATCGGCAGGAAAGTCTGTACGTGTTTCCCCGTCTATAGCAGACCTCACAACTGATTATACATCCTTTTTAATGCAACAAGAAGGTGATACCCCGCAAGAAGATGAGTCAAAACCTAAACTCAAAGGAGAAGAACTTATTGATTCTTTTATTGAGGAGACAAAAGGAAAGCAGAGGTTTGAGATGGCGGATCTTGACGCAGAGTTCAAATCGCCTGAAATATCGGATGAGGATGAGGAAATTTATACGGAAAATATGGTCAATATATATATCAGGCAAGGAAGATATGAGCAGGCATTGGAAATATTGCGAAAGATTTGTTTGACTAATCCGAAAAAAACAATTAACTTTGCAACGCAGATTAAGTTGCTGGAAGTAATAACTGAAAGTAAAAAGAAATCTCAGATTAAAGAATCGTAAAAACAATAAAACATGTATTCGTTAGTTATCGTACTTGTAATTCTCGCTTCAATATTTATGTGCGGAATTGTCCTTATTCAGGAATCTAAAGGTGGTGGTCTCGCATCCGGATTTTCATCTTCAAACCAGATTATGGGTGTCAGAAAAACCACGGACTTTCTTGAGAAGGCTACTTGGACGCTTGCTGTCGTAATGGTTGTATTGAGTGTTTTGTCTGCTGCTTTTGTGCCTAAGACAACAGTAGAGGAAACTCCGATTACAATAATGAACACACAGCCTTCTACAGATGCAAATAACATGCAGTCTTTTCCTGCAGCTGAGGGACAGGCTCCTACAGAGACTCCTGCCAAATAAGTGGCAAAGTGTAATGAATCTTGATTTATAATTTGCATTTTAATAAAAAGTCCCTTGCGAATGTTTTTCATACGCAAGGGATTTTGATAAGTAACTACCCCAAAATCCGGTATCATGATGAACCTATCTAAGCATATCGAAATTCTTTTGTTAGAACATGATTGTGTGATAATACCAAAACTGGGCGGTTTCATAGCCAATCAGATGGAGGCACACTATGGAAGCCAAGCAGACAATCTTTTTGCTCCGCCATACCGTACAATCGGGTTCAACAAGAATCTGCTGGTTAATGATGGATTGCTGGTACAGTCGTACATGCAAGTGTATGACGCCTCCTATCCGGACGCTTACAAGCAAATGGAAATGGATATTGACGAGGTGCTTCAGCAATTGGATTTGAACGGAACTTTTCTTTTTGAAGGTATAGGTACTGTCCATAAAAATATAGATGGCAATATAACCTTTGAGTCTTTGGAAAAAGGGACACTTACTCCCGGACTGTATGGACTGTGCGCTTTGGAGGTAAAAAGCCTTAGTGAGGCAAAAAAGGAAAGAGAACTTATAAATAGCATTCAGAGTACAACAGTATTGCCTATCCAATCAGAAGGAAGTCTTTCCTCTGCGTGTATTTCCCATGAGCATAACGGCGAAGAAGAAAATGTGACAATACGTCTTCATAGAAGATGGCTTGACGTGTCAATTGCAGCAGTTGTAGCCATATTGCTTTTTTTCCTGTTCTCATATCCTTCATTTCGTAACAGTAGTCCGTCAGACACATGTGTGGCAGGCTCGTTATATGTAGGTAAGGAAAATAAATACAGCAGTGTGGGCGAGAATAATCCGGCATCTTTCAGTAAATCTGTCTCTGGCAAAGTGGATGGCAAGAGAATGAAGAACGAGAAGCCTCAGACTGCAAATGACGATACAGATATTGCTCAAATCAAAGAAGAGACTGTACAGGTAGACACAGTGCGTGCATTGGATAACGAGGAGAGCGCATTCAAAAAAGAGTACGTTCTGGTGCTTGCCAGTTATGTGAGCAAGCCAAATGCCTCTGTCTTCATCGAGAGACTGAAATCAGAGGGATACAGTGATGCGGAATACATCAGAACCGGCAAAATCAGCCGTATTGTATATTCCTGCTATTCCTCAAGAGATGAAGCAGCTGATTCCCTGAGTATTCTTCGCAAAAAGCATTCCGCTTTCAAAGAAGCATGGATACTTAAAATTTAGTATGTATTTTAATGGTATTTCATAGTAACAGAGTATATGAAAAGAGTCAGATGCCCCAAATGTGACACATACATCGTATTCGATGAGACGAAATATACAGACGGACAATCCTTAGTTTTTGTTTGCCAGCAATGTAAGAAAGAATTTGGCATAAGAATCGGCAAGTCAAAGCTTACAGAGATTCATCAGGAAAAGACTCTTGATGAACAGGCATACCAGAAAGATTATGGAAGTATTGTAGTTGTTGAGAACAAATTTGCATTCAAGCAGGTTATCCCTTTGGATTTGGGCGAGAATCATTTTGGACGTTATTTGAAAGGCACGAACATCAACAAGCCGATAGAGACAAGAGATCCGAGCATTGATACTTATCATTGTACAATCACTGTGTCCCGAAACAAAAAAGGAAAGTTGCAATATGTATTGAGAGACGCTCCGAGCGATACAGGGACGTTCTATATGAATGACATATTGCGTGATGTGGACAGAATTGTATTGGAAGATGGAGCGATAATTACAATTGGTGCGACAACGCTTATTCTGAGGACTGCACTGACGGAAGAATAGTTTTTTATCTATATGGATTGAGAAAACAGTCGGCTGATATTTGCAATAACAACTATCAGTCGGCTGTTTTGCCGTGTAACGGAAATGCAAAATTCTAATTTTACGATAAAAAAAGATGAGATTCTTGTCGTATCACAATGGTTATATTTAATTTTGTATCGCATATTTGCTATAACCAACAAAAATCATGAGAGGAGAGCAATACCGCATACTGTCACTTTTTGCGAATATTGGAGTGGCAGAGGCATATCTTAATGAAACAAACTGTCATGTTGTAGTGGCAAATGAGTTGGTAAAGAGACGCGCGGCTCTTTATGAACAGATATATCCGCAAACTAAAATGATTTGCGGAGATATTACGCATGCCGATGTATATGAGAAGGTCATCGAATTTTCCAAAAAAGAGAAAGTAAATGTCATCATCGCAACTCCTCCCTGCCAGGGAATGAGTACAGCCGGTGAACAAGATGAAAAAGATGAACGAAACAAACTTGTGTTATTTGCAATTTCATCCATACAGCAAATTCATCCCCTATATGCAATGATTGAGAATGTTCCAAATTTTGTCCATACCTTCATTGAATATAAAGGAGAAAGAATGCTTCTTACGGATATTATAAAAAAAGAGCTGGAAGACACTTACAATATAAGTATCAATATTGTAAACACAGAGGATTATGGAGTGCCGCAGTCAAGAGAGAGAATGATTATTTTATTGTCTAAAAAGGGACTGGATGAATGGACTATTCCTGATAAAGAAACAGACAAAGTCACACTGAGGGAGGCAATCGGATGGATTCCGGAGATAGATCCTTTTGTGAAAGACCTTAGCGACAACGATTTCAAAGAAATATTTCCTTTATACGAACAGCGGAAAGCTGCAGCATTAGCCATTTCAAGATGGAATATGCCTCCTGTTCATGTCTATCGTCAAGTAGAAGCTATGCGGCATACCCCAACAGGCCAGACGGCTTTTGACAATCCTGTCCACAAGCCCGTAAAGAAGGACGGGACTTCTGTCAAGGGCTATAGAAATACCTATATGCGCCAAAGATGGGACACTCCGGCATACACTGTGACAATGGACAATAGGAAAATATCCTCACAAGGAAATGTCCATCCCGGTCGATTTATCAAACATGGAGATAATGGCGAGGACATTTATTCAGATCCCAGAACATTGACTTTGTATGAGCTTATGCTGGTCATGAGTATTCCAAAAGATTGGGCACTTCCCGTAAAAGCCGAAGAAGCATTTGTAAGACGTATAATTGGAGAGGGGATTCCTCCGTTGTTTGTAAAGAAACTTTTTAATCAATTACCTAATGGCTAAGCTAAGAGGTTTATCATTATTTTCCAATGTGGGTGTTGCCGAAGCCGGCATCGAGAACAATCGGGACGTGGATATACTGCTTGCTAATGAAATTGACCACAAGCGTGCGGATTTTTATACTTGCGTCCATCCTCATACACTGATGATAGAGGGAGACATTACGGATGATGAAATCCGTAACAGAATCATAGATAAGGCAAAGGAACTGCATGTCAATTTTGTATTGGCTACTCCACCTTGTCAGGGGATGAGTGAAGCCGGCAACCGTTTGGAATTTGACGAGCGTAACGAACTGGTATATTATGCCGTGGATGTAATAAAACGCTTGCATCCCAGATTTGCCATGATAGAGAATGTGCCCACTATATTGAAAACAAAAATCAAATATAAGGGAAACATCGTCACAATACCGGAATATCTGCATGCCGAGTTAGACAGTGAGTACCATTTCAATAAATCTTCGTTGATTAAAGCGATGGATTGCGGTGTTCCGCAGATGAGGGAACGGAATATATTCTTGCTGGTCAGAAACGATGAGGATATAGAATGGGAATTTCCTGAAAAAGAGAATATAGTGACATTGGAAGAGGCGATAGGTCATCTTCCGAGCGTAGATCCCCTGTTGCGGGAAGGACTGGATTTTACCCTCGCAAAATTCCCTGATTTCTTGAAGAAACGTGATGCGGCGGCGCAAATATCATCGTGGCACCGCCCGCCCGTGCATTCTTGGAAACAAGTGGAGTGGATGATGCATACACCGACAGGCAAATCGGCCATTTACAACGAAATCCATTATCCTCAAAAGCCCGATGGCTCGCACATTGTAGCGCACCATAACCATTATCGTCGGATGTATTGGGACAAGCCGGCAAGAACTATGACACAGAATAATGGAGTCATGTCATCCTTGTCATGCGTCCATCCGGGAAGACCCTATACGAAAGATGGGGAGACATTGTATTCCGACCCCAGAGTACTCACATTGTATGAGTTGTTCATTGTATCTTCGCTTCCTCAAGACTGGAATGTTCCGGAATGGGCAACAGAGTCATTTATAAGAAAAGTAATTGGAGAAGGTGTGCCTTCAAAGATGATTTCAGCAATCGTCAACAAATTATTATCAAAAATATAGTATGCCACTGATTATTCCAAAATGTAATGCGGACTCTAAAACGCTTGATTTGACCCTGAAAGTCTATTATGACGCAGACAAATGGGTCACCAATGCCACACTGATAGAGGAGTTGCCACGCTTATTGCAAGAAGCCGGTATAGAGTCCAAACAAAAAGAGCCTCAAAGCTATACAAAGAAAACACAAGTATTGTCCTATTATGGTTTGATAGAGTGGGAAGACCCTGCAAACCAACAGTCACGGCGCCGCATTACCGGAAATGGACGGAAGTTGTACGAATACAAGAGAGACGGTAATGTGCCGGGTATGCAGGCACTTTTACTCGATGTGTTGAGGAATAACACTTTTGGCAGGAATGTTCTTGGTTGTGATTCCGACTCAGATTTGGAAGCACCGAATATATTCCTGAAAAGCGCCATGCTCATCAAAGACCTGACAAATAAAGAATTTGCTTACATTCTTGGTCAACTCGAATATTCCAATGCCGATTTGGCGGATGTCCTTTTCAATGTGGTGATGAAAAGGAGCAACAAAATAGCGGTAGTTCCTGATGTATACTCCGCTAAATGGTCTGACCCAAAACCTATTCTTGCGCTTGCCGACTGGGGATTATTCGATGTGTCCCGACAAGGAAACACAAAATTCTATAATATAAATAGCGAGGTGCTTTTGCAGCATGGTGAAGAGTTGATGGCACTACGAATCCGGAACACCGAAGCAAAAAGAGATGTTCAATATGGCAGCTACAGCTCAATTTTAATAAAAGAAGATATGGACAATGTGACAAACAAATATCTGACAGCTATCAGGACAAAACCTTTTCTGCTTTTGGCGGGAATAAGTGGTACAGGCAAAAGCCGTATCGTTAGAAAACTGGCACAGGCGACTGTGTCGCAGGAATTGCAGCAGCTTTACGACCCTGAGTCGGTAAAGGGTAGCTTCAACCGCTGGAACATTCACAAACCTGCCAACTTTGAGTTGATACAGGTAAAACCCAATTGGCACAATTCAATAGAGGTGGTGGGCTATAAATCGAATATTGGCTGCACCCACTACGAGTTCACTCCTTTTGTAGAGTTCGTTGCCCGTGCATGGCTGCATCAGGATATACCGTTCTTCTTGTGCCTTGATGAGATGAATCTTGCACCTGTAGAGCAATATTTTGCTGAATTCCTGAGTGCCATAGAGAGCCGCTCATTTGAAAACGGACAGTATGTCACTGACCCGATTATAAGACCCTTTGAGTCGTTTGATACCAGAAACGAAGACGGCACTCTTTCCGATAACCTGAGTGAAAGAATGATAGACAAACTTTTGGGAACAACAGAGAGTCCGGAAAGAAGTGAGGTTTCTGCATGGCTTAGAAAAAAAGGACTGACACTGCCGAAAAACCTCATTGTGATGGGTACTGTCAATATGGATGACACCACCTTCTCTTTCTCCCGAAAAGTACTTGACCGTGCCATGTCCATAGAGATGAATACTGTTGCGTTTGACAGTTTCTTTGCAGGTCTTACAGAGGACGACATGCCCGAACTACCTTCCGATTACCAGCAGGCACTTATCAATCGTCCACTGAACGGATTGTATGCAGGTGCGAACGATACCGAGACCGACCAAGAGATAAAAGAAACGGTGCGGAACTATCTTACCGCCATCAACTTTGTGCTGGAGGATACTCCGTTTCAGTTGGGCTATCGTGTCGCCAACGAGGCATTGCTCTATGTCAATGCTGCAAAAATATTTGGTTGTACGGACTATTCCAAAGCGTTAGACGATTTTACCCTGATGAAGATTCTTAGCCGCATAGAAGGCGACAAACGCTCGCTTGTGACCAAAGACAATGAACCGCTTCTCGAAGTTCTGAAGACTGTCATCACCGATGATTATCCTCAATCAAGGAAAAAGCTCGAACATATGGAGCGGATACTTGAGACGAGGCTGTTTGTTTCCTATTGGACATAACCTTATCCCCACATTCCTATGGCATATAATGAGTATAAACACTCTTTTGAGGTCCGTAACCGCGATATTTGCATAAAATTTATATGTCCGACTTATGCGAAACGGATAAGGGAGTGCATACAAAACCTGCAAATAAATATGGAGGACGAGGAGAGCATACATAAAATGAATGCCCTCTACAGTGCGGACGAACCAGACGTGCAATTTCGTTTTACAGCCATGCACTCTATGAATGAAAACGATGGATGGAATACGGATATAAAAGAAGTGGATAGAGCCTTCTTCTATGAAAATACCGACTATCCGGTACGCGTGCTCCCCAATGTACCGGGTATCGTCTTGCAGAGATTCATTGTCGGAAAGGAGGAGAATACATGTTTTGCGGCAGACGATTCCATTATTTTCGGAACATTGAATTTTGGAAACCAAGTGGGCAAAACGGACATAAAAGTGGTATATTGTGCCAACGGCAATGAAAAGACACTCGCCTTCAGCACCGAGGTTCTGAGTTACAAAATGGACTGCAGGACTGACATGAGACAGGTAATCCGGGACATTGAGGAGGAAATCTTTATGCTGGGCTTTTCTTTCTTGAAAGAAACTTATCAAACATTCAGGCATACAAACAACAAGTCGGCAGACTTGATATGGTGGCAGGTTTTCCAAGATTATTACCAGCGTATTGTCGATGCAGCCGAATATATAATCAACCATCCGAGAGTGAGGTTGAGAACACACGGAAGATACGAGCGTGTCGAATATTTGCGAAACATAACTCCGGAACAGGAAAACGAATATGCGGAATTTGCCGATGTATCCAGTCATCTGTATTTCACGGAAGAGCATTCTTTGTCAAAAGATACAGTAGAGAATCGGTTCCTTAAATACGTGTTGCAAGATGTCAGCAACATGTTCAAACGTGTCAGAGAAAATATGCGTTGCATTCTGACTGCCAACAATATAAATATATATAAAGCGATAGCCGACATGGACAATAAGCTTGACCTCTTGTGTACACATCCTTTTTTTCGCGGGATAGGCCGGTTCAAGGGCTTCGCACAAGACTCATTGGTCATGAAACATGCCCGAGGCTATAAGGATATATATGAATATTGGATTATTCTTCAATGCGGCTATGAATGGCAAGAAGGTATTATGCGGCTTGAGGTAAAAGACATTTCAGAGTTATATGAGATATGGTGTTTTATAAAGATAAAGAACATTGTCTGGCATATATTGCGCGACAAGGCTGACATGAATGTCTGTGGCTGCCGTACAGAGGGAAATTTCGTCAAGAGGCTTATACAGGGAAAATCATCCGAGGTACGGTTTACAGACAAGCAAGACACGGATTTAGTTCTTGCCTCTGTCATGTATAATGCCACAGCCGATGATGAAGCTGCGAATGGACCCGACCTAAGCAAGCGGAAAACGGATATTCCCGATACCATATCCAAAACAACAGAGCAACGTCCGGACATTGTCTTGCGTCTGTCCAAATCCGGTGACAACATTTCATACACCTATCTGTTTGACGCAAAATATCGGTTGGGCAGCTCACAAATATCCAACCTTGATGTGCCTCCTGCCGATACCATCAATCAGATGCACCGATATAGAGATGCCATTTACAGCGTATCACCGAATGGCAACACTTTGTCTCGTGAGGTGATTGGCGGATACGTCTTGTATCCCGGAAATCTGAATGCGGACAATGTGAGAGATTCATACTATTTCAAAAGTATCAAGGAAGTAAATATTGGAGCCTATCCGTTGAAGCCGGGCAAATACTGGCATCCTTTCAACTCCTCCCTTTTGCTGGATCCTACAGCCGCCGAAAGTGTGCTCTACCAACAAATTTACGACTGGCTGAATGAGCCATCACCAAGAGGCAGGCTGCTGAGTGGAGCCATACCGCAAAAAGGCTTGAGGTATGTGCGTGAGTGAAGAGGCTGCTGACAAGAAGACGTGCCTGTTTACTTATTGAGCAAACAAAAATATATTGTGCGCATAAATAACAAGTATGTTTTTGACTGAACTTCTTTTGATGCATTTCGCGCTTTTTCGTCAATATGTCAGTGAAATGCGGATTATCACGATAGTTTGAAATGTTGAAACACAATCTCCGTAAAATCGCTCAAAATGAACCAAACCTTGCCTTGGTTGCATTTATGCGATTCTACGGAGGTTTTTGGACTTTGAATTTTGTGTGGTGAAATAGAACAATTTATCCGCTCAAAAGATATATAAATTCAAGTAAAAGTGGGCTTCACCCCAAAAAAAGAGTTTCATCCGACATTTCGAGTGATACGCTATACACTGTGGGTGTAGCCCTTACCCCAAATATTGCAGCGTCTCCATCCGTCGCATCACCTGTATCTGCTTTATAAACGGAAGTCTCAAATCCGAACCATTCTGTTGCGCATATTGCCGGACAACAGTATGCGGGCAGGTGTGTTTTGACATTATGTCACTTTGGAGGGAAGGCGCATTTTAACATTTGGGGTGGCTGCCGACTTAGAACTGGTGCTTGATTTTTGAATGTTTTGTTGATAAGTCGTTGATAATCAGTTTAATGTGTTTTTAGCGAAAAGCGCGCGGTTTTTGACGTAAAACGCATGGTTTGAGTCAAAATAGGATGTGTTGATAATCAGC
>JAMPEL010000057.1 GCA_023665185.1 Roseburia sp. | reverse complement strand
GGCTTTTGGGTGAAAAAGACGTGTTTGGGGTTGAATTTCTATATCTTTTAGTCGTACAGATTGTTCTATTTGTCCACTTGAATTTTGAGGGTTAGAAGTCTCCGTAGAATCGCGTTTTTGCAACCGAGGTAAGGTTCGGTTCGTTTTGAGGCGATTCTACGGAGATTGGTTTTAACATATCAAATTGTCAGGTGTCCTGATGTTTTGCAGGTGTTTTTGACAGACTCCTCCGTCACTTCGTGACACCTCCCCTAACTTAGGGGAGGAACCTGGTTACTGTATTTATGGAGAAACTAACCATTTGATTAACAGGGTATATAGCTCCTCCTATAAGTTAGGGGAGGTGTCACGAAGTGACGGAGGAGTCTGCCCAAACATATCAAGAATACATTTGCAAAAAGTCAATAAGTCTGTGCCAAAACCTACGAAACATCTGTCAAGAGCTTTTTTACAAAAAGCAGGCTTTAAATATATCCCTGCTTTTTCAGTTCCTCCGCCACAGTCTGGCATTCGTCCCACCATGCTTGTCCGAAGACACGTGTCAGCGGTTCTTTCAGAAATTGATATACGGGAATGTCCAGCTTGCGTCCGAGTTCCACAGCCGGGCGACATACCTCCCAGCGATGGTAGTTGATGGCTGTCATGCCGCCCACTGTGCTCAGACGCACCGGATACAGGCTGCACGACACGGGTTTCTTAAACGCTGTCCGTCCTTCCCGATAGGCTCTTTCTATGGCGCAGAGGCAGTGTCCGTGCTCATTCCTGCATGTGAAAACACAGTCTTTTCCGTCTACAATGCTTGTGACAAAATCACCGTCGCGGTCCACATACACCACTCCCTGCTCGTTTATTACTTTCTGTGCCGATGCAGTCAGCTCATCCTGTATAATCTCGGCTGCGGTTTCCAACTCCGCTATCTCCTCTTCCTTCACCGGTGCTCCTGCATCACCTTCAATGCAGCAGGCGCCTCCGCAGGCATTGATGTCGCAACAGAATTTTTCGCGGAAAAGGTCGAGTGAGACCAATGTGTCTTGAATTTCTACCATGAAAGATATGTCTTGTTGTTTTTGGAATGTCTATTGTTGAGTCCTGCCGTCATTGTTCCGGTACTACTGCCAGAAAGCGCAGTGGCTCAGAACCTGTGTTTATCATACTGTGGGTATGTCCTTTCGGGCAATAGTGGCATTGTCCGGCACTAATTTCCATCGGCTCGCCGTCCTCAATTACTGTGCCGCAGCCTTCCGTGATGAAGATTGTCTCACTGCTTGTCTCGTGTGTGTGCATCCCTATCGATGCGCCCGGCAGCAATGTGGCGTTCATTATTCGGTTTGTCCCGTCGAAAAACATTTTTACGTTCAGCTCTTTTTCTCCGCCCTTGAAATGGGGAATGGAGGCCGATTCCATTGTGTTGAAGTCGATAATCATCCGTATGTGGTTATTTGATTGGTTCTGTGTTCTTTTGCGCTTTGCGGTTTTCTATTCTCATTTCTTTCCTGCTCTTGCTCTGTGTCACAAGATATACGCCAGAGAATACGAGCACGATGGCGAATGCCTGTCCCCATCCGAGTACACCGAGTCCGGCTGCCACACTGACCGCACATGCCACTGTAGGCTGCACGTAGTTGTACATGGACACTACGGTAGGGCGCAGTGTCTTCTGTCCCCTCATCATCAGAATGTAGGCGGCAAATGTTCCGAGTATGACGACAAATGCCGTCTCAACCCAAGTCTTGCCGCTTATTTCCTGCCAGGGGAGCATTGCCATCCTGTTGAAAGAAAAAGGCATGATGACAATGGCGGCATACGTAATCATCCATTTCATGCAGGTAATGACTGTATATCTGGAAATCAGGTGCTTGAATATTGTAAGGTATGTGGCAAAACAACACTGCGCCAGCAGGCAGAGCAAGTCACCGGTGAGTTTCCCCTCGTTGGCACTGCTGCTTTGTGTGCTTCCCGTAATCAGGATGAAGGCACCTATGGCTCCGCAAAATATGCCGATGACCTTTTTGCTTGTGACCGGCTCGTGTAGGAATACTGCAGCCAGTATCATGGTTACAATAGGCATTGTAGTGGTCATGATGCTTGCGTTGACAGGCGACGTGATGCTCAGTCCTATTGTGTAGCAACATTGGTTGAACACGATGCTCAACATGCCGGCAAAGAAAAACAGCAGCATGTCCTTGTGCCTTACCTCCTCGCTCTTCACAAACAAGGAGGCAAGCCAGAAGCAGAGTGCTCCTCCCACAGCCCTGAAAGTGACCATCTCGAATCCTCCGATTCCATGTGTCATGGCATCTTTGCCTATCGGTGCCATAAGTCCCCAGATGGCACATGCCAGTGCCATGCAGATATGTCCGATGGCAGACTCTTTTCTTTCTTTTTCCATATGACAATCTTTTTATCTGTGCGGAGTGGATAATCCGCGAATTTGATGATTGAATGTAGGTGCAAAGTTAGTGGATTTTTTTCTTACTATATATTTTGTGTGGCTTTATTTCTTTATGCCATAGACGCTTGCATCCCCTTTATCACTTTCGACAGTGACAAAGGGGATGCGGAAACTATAAGGGAATCTTGATGATGTGTCCCTTTCTTTTAATATGCTTGTTCATGCACACCTTTTACAGCGCGTCCGCTGGGGTCGTTCATATTCTTGAAGCTTGCATCCCATGCAAGAGCCTCTGCGGTGGAACATGCCACACTCGGCACGCTTGGCACACAGCGTGCGGCACTCTCGCTTGGGAAATGCTCTTCAAAAATAGAGCGATAGAAATATTCTTCCTTGTTCATCGGAGTATTGACAGGGAAGCGTGTGGAGGCATTTGCCAATTGTTCATCGCTCACTTGTTCTGAGGTTATCTGTTTTAGTGTGTCAATCCAGCTATAGCCTACACCGTCACTAAACTGTTCTTTCTGACGCCATGTGATGCTTTCCGGAAGCATGTCGGCAAAAGCCTCACGCACAATACGTTTCTCAATGCTGGTTCCTGGACACATTTTTGCCTCGGGGTTGAGCCTCATTGCCACATCGAGAAATTCTTTGTCGAGAAACGGGACACGTCCTTCCACTCCCCATGCCGAAAGGCTCTTGTTGGCACGGAGGCAATCGTAAAGGTGTAGCTTTGACAACTTGCGCACAGTCTCTTCGTGGAAAGCCCTTGCATCCGGTGCCTTATGAAAATACAGGTATCCTCCAAATACCTCATCTGCTCCCTCTCCTGAAAGAACCATTTTGATTCCCATGCTTTTGATGACTCTGGCAAGGAGATACATCGGGGTGCTTGCGCGTACAGTGGTGACATCGTAAGTCTCAATGAAATATATCACATCGCGAATGGCGTCTATTCCTTCCTGTATTGTGTAATTTATTTCATGGTGTACCGTGCCGATATGTTCTGCTACGAGCCGCGCTTTCTCCAAATCGGGTGCTCCTTTCAGTCCTACGGCGAACGAGTGGAGCCGTGGCCACCATGCTTTTTCCGTACTGTCGGTCTCAATACGTTTGCCGGCATATTTGGCGGCAATCGCTGATATAACTGAGCTGTCGAGTCCGCCGGACAGAAGAACTCCGTATGGGACATCGCTCATCAGCTGCCTGCGTACAGCATCTTCCAAAGCGTCATGTACGGCTTTTGGGTTTGCCGGATTGTTTTTTACAGCATCATATTCTGTCCAATCGCGTTTGTACCATTGAATCTGTTTTCCTTCCTTGCTCCAATAGTAATGCCCCGGAAGAAACGGCTCGTATTTCTCGCAGAAGCCTTCGAGAGCTTTCAGCTCGCTTCCGACATATACTTTCCCGTCATGGTCATACCCTATGTAAAGGGGGATGACACCGATTGGGTCACGGCCAATCAGGTACTCGTTACGTTCTTCGTCATAGAGGGCGAATGCGAAAATTCCACTGAGTTCTTCAAACAGCCCGATTCCCTTATCACGATAGAGCGCGAGGATGACTTCACAGTCTGAACCGGTTTGAAATTCATATTTGCCTGTGTATCTTGCACGTATATCACGATGATTGTAAATTTCTCCATTGACAGCCAGAATTTGTTTCCTGTCGGGAGAGAATAACGGTTGTTTGCCTGATTCCGGATCTACTATTGATAATCTCTCATGAGCCAGTATGGCGGTATTTCCGCAATATATTCCACTCCAGTCCGGACCTCGATGACGGATTTTCTGTGACATTCTCAATGCTTTTTGTCTTAATTCGGGTGTTTGTTCCTTTATACCGAATATTCCTACAATTCCACACATGATGATTCTTTTTTTTTGATTGATATGTACTTCTGTCAGCAATGTTTGTTTGTATTGCTTTTTTTTAGTTTTGCGACATTGTTGATACTAAATTTGCGCAAATGTAAGAAATATGATTGTGTTGTAGAAATAATTATGTAAAAATGTTATTATAAATTGTGATATTCTTTCTTTTTGTAATGCTTTGTCGGTGCAAGACATGCTTTTGTTACAGGAACACATAAAAAAAGGATGCTATTGCCTTATATGTATATTGGCAATAACATCCTGCTGCAAATATATAGTTGAAAAAGTATGAGGATGATTTATATTTGCAGTTTTATTTTGGCATACGCGTTTCTACCACATTCCAGTCGATGATTTTCCACAGGGCATCAACATGTGCGGTGCGTCTGTTTTGCCAGTCGAGGTAGTAAGCATGCTCCCATACGTCAACTCCAATTAAAGGATGTCTGCCGTGGCGTACAGGATTGTCGCCATTAGAATAGAGGCTGATACATAGTTTTCCCTTTTCGTCTGATTCGAGCCATACCCAGCCGCTTCCGAAAAGTGCTCCGGCAGACTGGCTCATTGTTTGCTTCATGTTGTCTAAAGAGCCGAACGCTTCATTGATTTTCTGCTTCATTTCTTCTGACGGCTCAGTCTTTGCTTGTGCTTCCGGTCTGAACTGAAGGAAATACAGCTGGTGGTTGAGTGCCTGTCCGGCATTGTTGAACAATGGTCCTTCGGGCACATTCCTTACAAGCTCCTCAAGGCACATTCCCTCCCATTCCGTATTCTCTATTTTTGCGTTGAGATTGTCCACGTATGTCTGATAGTGCTTGCCATAGTGGTAGTTGATGGTCTCTTCTGAGATTACCGGAGCCAAAGCGTCAGTGGCATATGGCAGTGCGGCGATAACGATTTTTGCTAATATACAAACTGTCATAGTCTAAAATATTTAGGTTGATAATAATGAGTTGTCCGTCTGTCCGACAGGTGACATTAGAACACGATGGCTTGTAGTTTTGTTCGCATCTGTAGCCGTGTTTTTTTGAGGAACGTATTGGTCTTTCTGCCTGAAGGGTGTGCTTGGGACATTTTTGGGTTGTTCTATTGTTTGTATTGGTTTGTCCTGTGGAATGTTTTGTCTATTGACATTTTGATATTTGGAGAGAGAACCCTTTTTTAACATTTCCCGCTGTTTCTCGCCTTGAATTTGAGACTGATTTTCGAAGCCTTGTTTGTAAGTTGCTGATAATCAGTCTAATGCTATTTTGCTAAAACGGAGCAGTTTTTGACCAAAAACTAAGGGTAGAACATAAAATAGGATGTCTTGATAATCAGCGTGTTATGGGTTTTTGCTGTCAAAATCATCGATTTTCGGGTTCAAAATCAATTTTTGTTTTTCGGGGTATCGAAAAAGTGATTCCTCTTCTTTTGGAGACTCAATTTTGAAAAACACCCGATTTTTGGGCGAAAACAGGGCTTTAAAAATTTTGTTCACCTTGAAAATAAATTTTGTTCACCTTGTGCAAAAAATCGGTGCGCCTTGCAAAAAAATTTTCAGCACCTTGCAATTTTGGGTTTTTGTGGACTTTCGGGGAGAAAAGGTGTGTTTTGGTTTGAACTTATATGTCTTTAAGTCGTGCGAATTGTTCTATTAGTCTACTTCGTTTTTGAGATTTAAAACCCTCCGTAGAATCGCTCAAATGCAACCTCGGTAAGGTTCGGTTCATTTTGAGCGATTCTACGAGGTTTTGGTTTTAACATATCAAAATGCAGGAGTTTTGTATGTATTGCTGATATATTGATAGTGTTGTACGGGTTCTTTAGCAAACTGTCTGTCAAAAGCATCTACAAAACATTGCCTGCATCAAAACTCAAATTTATAATAAAACATCGCTTGAAATGCCGGATAAACCTATAAAACAACAGTATTGATTAGAGGGATTTTTATGCGCTTTTTACTTTTAAGTTACATACATTATTCATTCAAATCATGCAATCGAAACAGTCTCTTAAATACATGTATTTTGTTGGCAACAATTATCCGCAATATAAAAAGTTTAGTGCAGTTTGTTCGGTTTTGATTAAATTGCATAACTTTGTATACAAAATATGTTTTATGGAATATAGATTTATCTCCAAGCCATGTAGTGTCTTGACAGATGAAGAATACAGTCAGTGCGCTGATTTATTCTCTTTGCACTATGGCAAATATAGCGGTGAGGGAGACAAACCAAAGGGACAGCAGATAAAGATGGGTAGGACACTGTATAAAAGGTTTTATGCAGGCAGGAATGATATGTTTGTTTCTTTATGTTATGGAGATGATGTGCTGCTTGGACAAGTCTTTTTCCTTAGAAAAGAAATCCAGGGGAAAGGGCTTTGCACATGGATAACCCAGCTTGTGGTTCATAACAGATACCGTAACAGAAAGATTGGTACCAAGTTATTGCAGTCGGCATGGGGCTTTTCCGATTATTATGCTTGGGGACTTGCCACCGCCAATGCCATCACACTGAAGACGCTGGAATCGGTAACGTGGCGGAAAATTGATATAGATTATATTTCAAAAAATATAGATGTTCTGGAGCAACTTATAGATGACATACCTTTTGTAGAACGTGAAAACTTACGATTGACGAAAAAGAAGAGTCAGATATTTTCTAATTTTTACCCGGAACTTGAAAGCTCAAATGATGACAAGACGCTTTGTGTGTATGCTCGTCGTTTGGGAAAAATAGAGTCAGGAAACGAATGGCTGGCTTTTACTTTTGTAAATCAGGAGATGCTGTTCTCGGAAGAAAATTTCAAACGCTTTCTTGAATTTTCGGATCAGCAGTTGAAGGATGCTTATTCGAGAATGGACATGCCTGTCCAGCCGTGGACAAAAGGCACGAAAAATGAGGTGGATTTTATATCCGGACTTGTTGGTTTGAAAAGAGACATGTCTGTCCTTGATTTAGGATGTGGGCAAGGTCGTCATGCATTGGAGCTTGCCTCGCGCGGGGTTGACAATGTTGTAGGATTTGATTTTTCGGACATTCATATAGAAAAGGCACGCGAGTCGGCACTTGCCAGAGGCTTGAAAGCAAGTTTTATTTGCGGTGATGTAAGAACGCTGCGTCTGGGAAACAAATACGATTTGATATTGTGTTTGTATGATGTGATAGGTTCTTTTAGGGATGAGGCTGACAACAAAAAGATACTGAGAGTGATAAAGCATCACCTGAGGCATGGCGGAAGGGCTATTGTGTCGGTGATGAATATGGAATTGACAGAGGCTAATGCGATTCATAAAGTCAGTTTGAAAGAAAATCCGAGAGAACTTTTGCGTCTTCCGCCTTCCGACACAATGGCTGTGAGCGGGAACATTTTTAAACCGGAGTTCTATTTGATTAATACGGATGACGGACTTGTTTATCGAAAAGAACAGTTTGAGCGGGACGGGATGTTGTCAACGGAATATGTGGTGGTGGATAAAAGATACAAAGCGGCGGAGTTTAAGGCCATGGCAGCGGAAGTGGGCTTGAAAGTAGAGTGTCAAAGATATGTGCAGGCAGGCAAGTGGGATGTCGCATTGAATGCTACCGACAGCCGTGCGAAAGAGATTCTGTTTGTGCTTTCGTTGTGATTTTTGTCTGCGACACACTTGTATTGGTTTCAGTGCAATGGCTCATGACATAAAAATACGGCGGCTTGTACTTCATCCGTACAGGCTGCCGTATTTCTTTTAATTTAGGACGCTCCGCCTTTTTTTCTATCAGGCGATTTTGCTGTCTGCCTGTTAATGCGCAGTCTCGTTAGTCAGGTTTTTCGTTGTCTCGCTGTCTTCCATTTCAGTCTCTTGCTCTTCCGTTTTGTCTTTGTCAAGACTTTCCAGAAAATTCTCAATGTCGGATTTCAGCATCTGGAATGGCTCCGATTGCTTGAAAGCGGTGTTTCGTCTGACCATTTGCTCTATCGGACACTGGCTGTGCATGTAGCTTGACAGTTCGTTGTCCATCTGCACCGAATGTCCGGCGAGTTTCTTTATCTCTTTCTCTCTTTCCCGTCTTAATATCGTGCATACAGGGTCGAGAACCTGCATTACCACATTGTCGAGAAGATGATGCCCCTGTATATATAAATAGGTGTTCTCCGGTCGCACGCCAAGACGCTGCAATTCTTCTTTCAACGGCTTCAGTTGTCCGCGCGCCTGCGGATAGTGTTTCTGCATCCATGCCATTTTGCGGTTTACCACATGGCGCAACTCGTCGAGAGCCTTCTCCGGATGGAAAAGATTGACATGGTTTATGGCTATGAAATTGCAGAAGGCTGTCAGCGGCATCTCCTTGTATCGTTCTTGCCGGTAGAGCCATACCGACCAGACGAACAGTTCATAAATAATCTCGGAATAGTTTTTCAGATAACTTTGGAAATCGAATACCGGACGGTCATTGAGTGTCGCCATGACGCACACATCGTGCAGGCTTGGGGCATAGCATTGATAGTTCTCAATGGCATACGCATACGTGTGAAATATGTAAGGGTTTGACAGCATCTGGTGAGAGGCGGGTGTTTTTCCTTGCAGCAGGTAGTCGTAGTCGGCATCGACACAAGCAATCATGCTCGTGCCGAGGTTTTGCCCGAGTCGGTTCATCATGGCTGTCTTTTTCCCGCGCGACAACTTTGTCCGCGAAGGGAGCACCACCTCGAAAGTGCGTTCCGTTGTCTCGTAGCCGGACAGCACATTTCTCCAGAAGAAAATGTCATCGTAGCTTTCAACGTATGCGATGATTTTTTGTTTTTTCTTTCCCGGACGAAGTTTGTTTGCGGCATTGAAATATCGTGAGGTCAGGTTGTCGGTAAGCGTCTTTGCCATTGTAGCCTCCTTTCTTTTTTATTTCATGGTGACATCAGCTACTTCTGTCACTTTGTCAATCCATCCGTCCATGATAAGGGCCGGTGAGTGGGTAGACAGAATGATTTGTGCGTTAGGGTTCAGTTCACGTATCAGGCCGATGAGTTGTTGCTGCCACTCTATGTGCAGACTTATTTCCGGCTCGTCCATGAGCAGCGCGTAATGCTCGCCGTTCTCCACAAGTACGGTGAGCATGATTACCAGCATCTGCTTCTCTCCTGATGAGAGCTGGTAGGGAGTCAGTATCTCGCCGTTCTGTATGAACTGAATCTCGTTGCTTTTTCGGTTGATTTTTTTCGATGTGTCCTTGAACAGCTCATCGATAATGTTCTGAAATTGTGTCTTTGGCTTAGACACTTCCGCTGCCGAAATCTGGTCCTCCGCATTGCCGCTGGTCAGCAGCTCGATAATTTTGTTGCCCATATTCACCTGATAGTCAAGATAGCGTTTCTGCAACTTGTATATCTGCCAGTCGAGTTCTGTTTTTACACGTGAGTCAGAAAGCTTCTCCAATAAGTCGCTGTTAAGCAACGGACGGTCGAAACTCCTTATTACATCGAACTTCATGGTGGTGGAGTCCTCCGGAAACAGCTTGATGTTCACACCCTGCGCCACCTCTCCCGGAGACAGTTCTCCACAGTCTATCAGGTCAAGAACCTTTACGGAATGGTTGATGATAGTGCTTTTCCCGACTCCGTTTATTCCGCTTAGAATATTTACATCCGGGCGCAAATTCCATTCAATATGACGTCCGCCTTTCCACAGAGCCTTTATTTCTATGCTCTGTATGTATTCTGCTCTTTTTTCCATAAGGCATGGTTTTTAGATTTATGCTGTAAATATAGGGAAAAAACTTGATGCCGTTGTTCTTTTAAAGGAAAAAATCCGTGACTGCCAAACATTGGCAAGCCACGGATTTCTTTATCAATGCGGGCGGAATATCCGCCTGATGATTCTTATGATTTGCTCTTTCGTCTTATCGCACGATAATCTTGTCAGTGATGACGTTTCCGTCACTGAGATATTGCTTGCGGATATTGATGCCGTTCTGCGGTGTGGACAGACGGGTGCCGTTCAGGCTGAAATACTGTACACGTACCACAGCGGCCTGACGGTCTGTGCTCACGTTGTCAATGGCATCGTGAATAGGGTTGGCTTCCACCAGCTCAAACGGATAACCGTAGAGTGAAGGCGCGCCCTCGTAATTAACTGTGCCGTCCTCGTTGACAACCCAATAAATATTGCCGCTTGACGCTGAGTTGTGAATGGCGACATACATGGTGCCTGCCGCAGCCTGAATGCGGTGAGGCTTGTAAGTCTTTGCTTTCAGCGCGCCGCTCTTGTCAAGCCATGTGCTGTCGAGCATGGAGATGATGTCATAGCGTGCTGTGGATGCGCGTGTGATGTTCCATGTCTGTGACAGAGGTGCAGTCTCGTCCTTTTCCGCGAATGAAGGAGAAGTGCCGTCACCGTGGTTTGTCAGGTATTTGCCGCTTGCTCTGTCGATGATATAGTAATCAGCCACGTCTACCAGTCTGTCCGATTTCTCTGTCACAAGGATGTGGTATGTGAAGTTGAGCTTCTCACTTTCACTGATGACATATTCCACAGAGTACTCGCAAGAGGTCTGTATATCGTTGAGTGTGATAGAAGCTTCTTTAGAGCCATCGCTCCAAGTATATTCTCCGTAGCTCATTGTTTCAGGAACAGTGAGTGTAAGTTCTACGCTCTGTCCCGGATTTACCATTATCTCACTGCAATTCTTGTTCTCGTTATTGTCGACAATGATGTTCTGAACACCGTTGATTACTTTCAAGTGGAAGTTCTTTGCAGAGACATTTCCGCCCTGATTAGTGTAATGTACAGTGTAAGTGCGGTCGCTTGTAATGTTTGGTATGACAATCACGCTTCCTGTCTTTCCGTTGCTCCACTGATAGTCGTCAGTCCATCCGGTTGTGTTTCCGGCATAAAGTATGACGCTCTCCCCATAAAGCACATTCATGACAGTATCGGCATAGATTGTGCCATCAATTGTGATTTCAGGATACAACACGTCAGGGTTGCAGTCGCCAGCCACGGCAATAGAGAATGCCTGTGAGGACACCACACCGTTGTCAGCCGTGTAGTGTACACGGTATACGTAACTATGGTCTGCGTTTACGGTAATATCCTTTGTCGTCTCGCCTGTCTCCCATTTCCAAGAGCCGTTGTCGCTGACACCTTCCGGAAGTATCGGCACGAGAGTTACAGTGCCCTCGGCAGGTATTGCCTTTGTCTTTCCTGCCACATAGTTGTATTTCAATCCACCGAGGTTTGTCTGGTCAAGAGTCTCGCCGTTATAGACAATCTGTCCTGAAAGAATGACCGGTGCCTTGTCGGCTGTAATTGCAGGACGATAGTCCATCAGGGTTGTGAAGCCCAGATGGTCGAATCCTCCGGAGGTCTGACCGTAGTTTCCGCCACCGCCGTCAGTTCCAGCATCGCCTCTTACAATCTGTGCCGCCTTTCCGGAGTATTGCATCTTCACTCCGCGCACACCCTCGTAGTATCCGACTACACGATCCCAATAAGGACGCCAGCCGCCTATGCCGCCTTCGTTAGGTCCTTCCATCTGCCATCCGGCGCCCATCCAGCCTCGACAGTCTGTATAGTTGTAGTTCGTCCACGGCAGACTGCTGCCTGACACACCGCAATAGTTCATTGCCGCCACATATTCCAGTCCGGCTGCCAGACGGTCGTCCATGTATGCGTAAAGGTCTTCGCCCTGGTTATAGCCTGTCTGGCAAATATCCACAGCAAGTCCGGCTGCCATGAGCGCGTGTCCCTGGTCGCGTCCAGACTCCTGCATCTGTCCTAAGTAGCCAAGAGGTCCGCGGTCGTCAGGATGAACCACCGGCACAAGGTTGCCGATAAACTCGTTACATCCGTCGTTCAGGATAACTGTGCTGTTGGTGCGGTCAGCCACGAATGTGCCCACATGGTCGTACTTGTAGAATGACACACCTTGATTATATATATGTACGTCATCGCAAAGAATACCGATGTGCATCAGGCAGAGCACGTTGCAAAGTCCCCAGTTCGACCAGTAGTGTCCCGGACGCTCGCCTTTGCCAGAGTTCGCCCAGTTTGCCCATGTGTCGTGACGGCGGCGGAGGAAGTCGCAAGCCACCGGATACCATGTCTTGAGCATGTATCTTTTGAACTCCTCAAACTCTTCGCGGCTCCATCCTTCGTAGTCGCGCATAAGCTCGGCAGCCTGAGCGAACTGATAGCCTGTCAAGCCGGCTGCCAGCGACATGTTTGTGTCGCCCGATACATATTTGTTGCCTCTTGCCCATGCCATAAGGATGCGTACCGCACCGTCAGCGTTGGCTCTTGTTCCGTCGATTTTCCAGCGAAGGGCATTCTGGTATGCCATTGCCGCGCCTCGGCAGGCATTGATGTAGTTCTGTCCGGAGCTTCCGCCGCGTATGATTGTCTCGACAGGCCATGTCAGCACACCTGCCTGTGAGTATTCATTGCTTCTGAGCAGTGCCATAGCGGCAGTGATGGTAGGGTCGCCCTTTGCAAGCAAGTCCTTCACACGGTCGAAGTCGGCCTGTGTGTGCAAACCGCCCGGGTGTACGAATCCGTGGTCGCCGGCTATAAAATGGCTCACCTCGCCAAATGTGATGCCTTCTGTAGCCTTCACATTGTCGAGTGCGCCTTGCATGTTTGCGATATGGTTGTCGATAACAGTCTGTGAGACGATGCCTGCCGCAATCATTGAATTGGCAATTGTGATTTCGTCCTGAAGCTCATCGAGCGCGTTTTGCAGGTATTTCCCTGAAGCCTCGGCGATAAATTTCTCGCAGTCGGCTGTCAGATTCTTGAGCGCGGTGAAGTCGCCCGGGTCGCCATATTTGTATTCATATTCGAGTTCTGAGGTCTTCGACGCAAGGCTTTTCAGCTCATCGTCGCTCACTGCAATGTCATACACACGGAAGTCTGTCACGTAAGTGTTCTTCAGGTAGCTGTCGCCCGAGAAAGGCGCGCGTCCTATCCAGTTGTATGCCGGAGCTGTGGTGAATGCTTGGTTCAGTACAGGCATTGTGCTGACTTTCTGCACGAGTTTGCCATCGACATACAGCTCGCCCACTTTGCCTGCCTGACGGTAGAGCACGTGCGACCATTTGCCTTTTTCCGCCTCGCTGCCTTTCTCCATACCGGTCTCGTTGTTCCAGCCGCCTGTTGATGTGGCAAAGCGTTGTGCGTTAAGTCGGTAAGCTGAGTAAGGACCGTCAGTCGATGTGTTGGTCATTTGTGTGGAGAATGCCCACAAGAAGTAGCCTGCTCCCGAAAGAGAGGCTGAGGGGTCTACATAGTAATAAGCTGAAACACTGAAATCTGCCAGTTCTTTTACAATTTCACCTGCTTCTTTCCCCATGTCGAGGTAACCGCTGCCGTTTCCCAAGTCGAGGGCATAATATTTGCCCATTTTGAACACTTTGGCTTGGTTCTTTACGGTGGCAGTGGTGGCGGATGCGGACACATCCGGCACGCTTGTACCTGTCACGTCCTCAAACGTATAGTGGAGTTTGAGGTTCTCAGTCTGTGCGGTCGCGCTGATTCCGATGAATGCAACGGCCAGTGTCAGACTGAAGTTCTTAATTTTCAGTAAATGTCTCATGTTAATCGATTTTTGTTGTGATGTTACAAAATAATTACGAATAAACGTGTTGAGGCACTTAATAAAACAGTCTGAATTAACTTTATTTTTAGATTGAATGCGTAATAAAAGATTATGTTTAGGATGCTTGTGCAACTGACATTTTGCTACTTGGATGTAAAACGTAGTTTTAACATAACTCATAGCTGTTTCTTTGAGCTTGTGTTTGATTTTAAGATGATGTATGGATAACTTGTTGATAATCAATAGAATATATTTTGGGCGAAAAGTATGCGGTTTTTGACGTAAAACGCATGGTCTGAGTCAAAATAGGATGTATTGATAATCAGTGAGTTACAAAATTTTTGTCTTAAAAATGTCTTTTTTTCGGGTTCAAAATCCATTTTTGTTTTTCGGGGCATGGAAAAGGCGGCTCTCGTCTTTTTGAGGACGTGATTCGGAAAAATGCCCGATTTTGGGCCGAAAAACGGGCTTTGAAAATTTTGTGCGCCTTGAAAATAAATTTTGTGCGCCTTGCGGAAAAAATCAGTGTGCCTTGGAAATAAATTTTCAGCACCTTGTAATTTTGACTTTTTGGGCACTTTTGGGCGGAACTGGTGTGTTTGGGGTTGAATTTTTATATCTTTTAGTCGGGTAGATTGTTCTGTTTGTCTTCTTGATTTTCGAGGTTCAAAAACCTCCGTAGAATCGCGTTTTTGCAACCGAGGTAAGGTTCGGTTCATTTTGAGGCGATTCTACGAGGGTTGGGTTTTAACATTTCTGGAATGACTTTATGTGATGTTTTCCGCTGATGCTGTAACGTTTTGCTTGCTGGGTTGCGCTTTTGCTGTCGTATGTGAATTGGTGAGTCACAAATATGCCGCAACAGACGGCAGTTTGTAAGTACACGTTGTTTGTCATGTACCAAAAGGGCAACATGTCCGACACCTCCTTTTCAAGATCCGTTTCTTAATCGTTTTTTTTCTATTGCCATTATCGAAACAACCGTTTGCCAATGCTTTCGGAGGACGACGGAAGCCCTTACCTTTGCCTTGTAAATCGACAGAATGAAAAGATAAAGTCTATGGATGAGAGAATTATGATTTGGACACTTGCCGTGATAGGGCTGTGCTGGATGTTTGTGATGCGCCGTCTGCAAGCTGTGCGCAATGAAAGACGCTATCACAAGTTTATAGAGATTGGAAGTGTGGATGAGGAGCTTGAGGAGTATGCCGAGGACGATGATGACTGAGCTGACTGACAGCACAGCGCCTTCGGTGAAGGCGGTGTGCAAATTCCTTTCAGAATATGCGGCGGCATTATTGGGATGCGGCGCGACATGTATAAGGATAGAGAAGAATGTGGCGCGCATGGCAGACAAATGGCATACCCAAGTGCAGATGACCATTATGCCCCGCCATATCCATATTACAGTATGGACAAAAGACAAGCTGCACTCGTATAGTGCGATTGAGTGTGTCCGTAACCGTACCATCAGTTTTGAAATAAACTCGCGGCTAAGCCGTTTGAGCTGGGCTGTTGCTGACGGACGCTGCGATTTCTCAGGTGCTGTGAATGAGCTGGACAGTTGTGCTAAAACGAGACCTTATAACGAGTGGCTTGTGCTGGGACTTGTCTCTTTGGCAAATGCCTCGTTCTGCCGGCTTTTCGGGGGCGATGTGGCAGCCATGCTTATTGTCTGCGTCTGCACTCTCTTTGGCTACAGGCTCAAGCAGGTGCTGCTTTCGTGCAAAACAGATGTACGGGTCGTGTTCTTGTGCTCGGCTTTCTTCTCCTCCCTTATAGGAACGGCAGGGTACGTGCCCGGATTTCATACCGATACACCTGACATTGCTCTGGCAACCAGTGTGCTGTATCTGATTCCTGGCATTCCATACATAAACTCTGTGCATGATTTGATTGACGGACATTACATCATGGCGTTTTGCCGTTTGGCAGATGCCGCCATACTGACAGGATGTTTGTCTGTCGGATTTTGCGGAGGACTGATATTAATGGGTATAGAATGGTTTTGATAATTACAGCGATGATGGATAGCGTATTGAAGATAATAGAAGACGGATTGTTTGCGGCTGTGGCAGCAGTCGGTTTTGCCACCATCAGCAATCCGCCGCGTGGCGCATATTTTTATTGCGCGCTGATTGCGGCAGTGGGACATGCCGTGAGGTTTGTGCTTATGCACAATGTGACAGGTGGAATACATATTATATATGCGAGCTTTGCTGCCTCTCTTGTTGTCGGGGCGCTTGCCGTGATAGTGGCTCCCCGTGCCAAGTTCCCGGCAGAGACATGTTTCTTTCCGGCATTGTTGCCGATGATTCCGGGGATGTATGCCTACCGCACGGTCGAGGCTTTGGTTTTGTGTATTGCTTCAGGACAGGACGAGACGGCTTACAATCACTGGTTTTATCTGTTCTCAAGCAACGGGCTGATTTGCACTTTCATTGTGTTCGGTCTGGTGACAGGTGCCGCAATACCTGTCTTTCTTTTCAAAAGATGGTCTTTTCAGGCAACGAGATGACAATGAAAGGCGATTGGCGGCTTTTTTTGAAAAATATTTATTTTGAATCTTCGGAACATCGTATCTTTGGAGAGTCTTAAAAGAGATAGGTAAATCAGGGAAAAAATAATCTTATGGAACTCCGACAACTGAAATATTTCGTCAAGACTGCTGAGACGCTGAACTTTTCGGAGGCAGCGAAAGTGTTGTTCATAACGCAAAGCACACTGTCGCAGCAGATAAGGCAGCTTGAAAATGAATTGGGCATACCTCTGTTCCAGCGAAACAGCCATGTTGTGGCATTGACAGAGGCGGGTGAGGAGCTTCTGCCTCATGCGCTGAAAACTTTGCGTGCGGCAGACTCGTGTTTTGACCGCATGCGCGACTTGCGGACTTTGCTGACCGGAACTTTGAACATCGGAGTGACATTCACTTTCAGTCCGATTCTGACCGAGACGCTGCTTTTGTTTATGAAAAAGTATCCCGAGGTGAAACTGAACATATACTATAAGACGATGGAGGAACTGATGGAGATGCTTGGAAAAAGGGAAGTGGACTTTGTGCTGGCATTCAAACCGACCCGCAAGTATGAGGAGATAGAGTCGCATATTCTGTTCGACAACCATCTGTCCGCCATTGTCAGCGACAGGCATCCCCTTGCAAGCCGGAAGTCGGTGAGTCTGGCGGAGTTGAAACAATATCATCTGGCTCTTCCCTCAAAAGGACTTCAGGCGCGCAATACTTTTGACACTATACTTTCAAGGACTGACCATCAGTTTAAGGTGAGGATTGAACTTAACGAAGTGAATATTCTTTTGAAGCTTATTCGTGAAAGCAATCTGGTTACGATTCTTTCTGAGGCAACCATACACAATGAGGATGGAGTGCGTGCCGTACCTTTGGATGTGCCTGATTATGAAATGGAAGGCTGCATCCATGCTTTGCGTAATGCATATCGCAAACACTCTGCTCTTGAGTTTATACGTATGTTGAGTGAGTCGAATGCGATAAAGGAACGGATTCGACAATGGATATAGGTGTCCTTATAAGAAAACGACCGTCTTTCTGTCGGGTAAAGACAGGCTACAGGTCGTATTTCCTTAGTTTGTTGTAGAGAGTTTTCCTGTCTATGCCGAGTAGTTCGGCTGCCTTGCTTTTATTGTTTCCTGCTTGTTGCAAGGCGCGTGCGATACGCTCCTTCTCATATTTCTCATCGTGCAGTCTGGTGTGCGAGGCCTCATTGTCTTTGCCGCACTCGGCAAGTTCCTCTTCCACTTCCTTGGCTGTGATAAGACTGCCTTGTGCAAGTAGGGCGGCACGTGTGACCACATTCTTCAGCTGGCGCAGATTGCCCGGCCAGGCATAAGTTTGCAGCAGTCTGCATGTCTGGCTGTCGAAGCCGGTGATGTGCTTGCCTAACTCCCTGTTTGCCATGTCAAGAAAAAAGTTGGCAAACAGCATAATGTCATTGTCCCTGTCTTTCAGTGCCGGCATACGGAGTGTGAACTCGTTGATGCGATGGAACAAATCTTCCCGGAAGGTGCCGTCCTCGATAGCTTGCTGTAAGTTTTCGTTGGTGGCAGATACAAGTCGGACATCAATCTTTATTTCTTTGGTGGAACCGACTGGACGTATGCGCCGTTCCTGCAATGCGCGCAAAAGTTGTACCTGCACCTCATAGCTGAGATTTCCTATCTCGTCCAGAAACAATGTGCCTCCGTCTGCCTCCACAAATGCTCCCGTCTTATCTTCCAACGCTCCGGTGAATGAGCCTTTCACATGCCCGAAAAACTCAGAAGCGGCAAGTTCTTTGGGGATGGAACCACAGTCTATCGCCACAAAAGGACCGTCGGCGCGTTTGCTGAGACGGTGTATCCTGTGGGCGACATATTCCTTGCCTGTACCGCTCGCTCCGTTGATGAGTACAGACATGGGAGTAGGGGCGACAAGCGCGACATGGCTGTATAATTTCCGCGCAGCATCGCTGTTTCCTTCCAGATAGTCGTTGGCTTCCTGCCTCTTGCTTTCTTTTTGGGGCGCAGAGGGTGCAGGCTCTGTCAGAGTCTCGTTGATTTTTTTCAGTAATATGTCGGGCTGTACTGGTTTTGCCACATAATCTGCGGCTCCGTTCTTTATTGCGCTGACCGCACTTTGTATGTCCGCATATCCCGTCATGATGATGATTGGTTGCGTATGCCCGTTTTTCCGCATCCAGGCTATGAGGCTCAGGCCGTCATCGTCAGGCAAGCGGAGGTCGGACAATACCATGTCGTAGTTTTTTTCCGATATTTGTTTGCGCGCTTTTGAGTGGCTGCCTGCCACGTCAGCCTCGAATCCTTTCTTGGACAGCCATGTGCGCAGCATGGTGGCAAAAGCCATATCGTCTTCTACAATGAGAATGGAGTGTGACATTTTTATAGTTGTGTTATTTGGCACTGCAAATTTACGAAACTTTCTTCCCGTATTCGTTTGTTGACAGATGATTTCTAAGTGAAAAAACTGCTGAGGTGTGTATTTTTTATTAATTTTGAAGCGATTTGTATATAAACCGCATTTATACAAGAATAATCTGATAAGTAAGTCGTAAAAATTAATTTATACTAAGCCGCATGGGCAAAATTGATA
>JAMPEL010000056.1 GCA_023665185.1 Roseburia sp. | reverse complement strand
GAAAAACGGGCTTTGAAAATTTTGTTCACCTTGAAAATAAATTTTGTTCACCTTGTGAAAAAAATCAGTGTGCCTTGGAAATAAATTTTCAGCACCTTGTAATTTTGGGTTTTATTGGACTTTTGGGTGGAAATGGTGCTTTTGGAGTCGAATTTATAAATCCTTTAGTCGGTCGGATTGTTCTTTTTGTCCACTCGTTTTTCGAGTCTCAAAAACCTCCGTAGAATCGCGTTTTTGCAACCTCGGCGGAGTTCGGTTCATTTTGAGGCGATTCTACGGAGTTTGGTTTTAACATATCAAATTGTCGGCATATTCAGAACTTTGCTGATATTTTAGCTGTATTAAGCCAATATATCTGACAGAATCCTCCATCGCAAAGCGACATTTCCCCAAGATTTAGGGGGGGGGGGAGAAGCCAGCTTACCGTACTCGCAAAGAAGATAACATATTGATTAGCAAGATATACAGCTCATCCTTTAAGATAGAGAAAGTGTCACAAAGTGACGGAAAAGTATGTCTGAGTACATCAAAAGCATACCTCAACTCTATAAAAAAAGACAAATCACTTGAAATGTCGAATGAAGCGAACATCTTACAAACTTCGCAAGAAACGGTTAGCATCTTCTATCACGTCAATCTTGCCCACATCGAGAAGACGGAGTTCCGGGGCAACATGGCATAATATAGGAACTTTGTCGCATACGGAAAGATAGAAATCTATGATGGAAAAGCTTCCGTCCCAACCGTTCATATATTCAGATAAATGAGGGAAAAACACTTGTATTCCTGAAAAGGCATACTTTCTGCACTTCTCTACATCAAGGTCGGAATACGGGCTTCTCACTTGCCCCGTAGTAACATTTGTCCACCCTACAAGTTTATCGTCCTTATCAAACAACAGATAACGCGATGTTTTACGCTCGCTGACAAGAAGCACCGCACCGATATTTGTTTTTGGATCTTCTATCGACACAGCCACACAGCTGTCATAGAAAGCTCCTAAATCAATATTGCTAAGAATATCCACATTATGCACAAGTATCGGGGTAGCAGAAGAGGAAAACAACGGCAAAGCTTTTTTCAGTCCCCCTCCTGTTTCCAACAGTTTATCGGTTTCATCACTAAACTGGATATTTATTCCAAAACAATTATTCTCCTTTATATAATCAATGATTTGTTTTGCAAAATGATGCACATTGATTACTATCTCCTTACATCCGCTTTGTAGCATCTTCTCTATAAGGATACGGATAAGAGGCCTTCCATCTACCGGCACCAATGCTTTCGGCATAGTATCGGTAAGAGGCTTGAGCCGTGTGCCAAGTCCGGCGGCAAAAATGAGCGATTTCATCATTCTTTATATAAACTAAGAAGGGAACAAAAAAAAGAGGCAAGAAACAGATTTTTCCGCATCTCTATTTTTGTTCCCCAAAATATCAGATTACAAATTCTATTTTTTCAATTCTCTATGACAGAGTATGACCTCTATGCCAAACCTTTCCCTGATATGCTCTGCGAGATGCTGTGCGCTATACACACTCCGATGCTGCCCTCCGGTACATCCACAAGAGAACATGAGGTTTGTAAAACCTCTCTCAATAAATCTTGCCACATGAAAATCAGCAAGGCGATACACACTCTCAAGAAAAGACAGTATTTCCCCGTCCTCTTCCAAGAAGTCAATAACAGGCTTATCAAGTCCGGTCAATTGTTTGTATTGCGGATAACGTCCCGGATTATGAGTACTTCTGCAATCGAAAACATACCCGCCTCCATTTCCGCTGGTATCCTCCGGTATTCCATTCTTATAGGCAAAGCTGAAGACTCTCACCACAAGCGGTTTGTCAGCCGGTTTGCAATAGGTGGAGTCTGCATTAACCAATTCATTCGCCACACTCTTGTGCTTCTTCTTCAGCACCGGATTCTCAGATTTCAGAAGAGATTCCAATATAGCTTTCAATTCCGCATACTTGTCACAACATCCCATTTCGACTAAATTGTGCAAGTTGTCCATTGCATATGGAATACTGTCTACAAAATGTTTCTTCTTTTCCCAAAGTCCACGGAAACCATATGCTCCCAGAACCTGCAAGGTACGGAACAATACGAAAAGGTGCAAACGCTGCATAAACACGCCTTTCTCTATATTGCAATAACAGGCAAGAGCAGCCAAATAAGTATCAATCAACTCTTCCCTCAACGAAGCGGAATATAGTGCCGAAGCCTGCCACAGAAAAGATGCCACGTCATAATATATCGGTCCCCGACGTCCTCCCTGAAAATCTATAAAGTAGGGAGTCCCACCTTTCAGCATCACATTGCGCGCCTGAAAATCCCGATACATGAATGTGTCAGTACTGTCGGCCAACAAATCCTGCGCGAAAAGTCTGAAATCACGCTCAAGCTTATACTCATTAAATTCGACACCGACCGGTTTCAAGAAACAGTATTTGAAATAATTGAAATCGAACATGATACCGGTCTCGTCCATCTCATTCGAGGGATAACAATGCCGGAAGACATCATCAGAAGCACCCTCAAACTGTATTTTCGGAAGCTTCGAAATCACCAGATGAAGCATTTTCTTTTCGTCCTCATTATACGCTCCACCATTGTTACGTCCGTTGCTCAGAAAATCGAAAAGCGACTCTCTTCCCAAATCTTCCTGTATGTAGCAAATACCATCGTCACTTACAGCGTAAACAGCCGGCACGGAAATGCCGCATTCCGCAAACCATTTTGCCAACAGGCAGAATGCCCTGTTCTCTTCAGCCGAAGTGCCAATGACACCAATCATTGTATCATCGTCCTTAGTCATTCTATAATACAAGCGGTTGCTTCCCGCTCCTTTTATCCGCTCAATGCTGTCGGGTTCCGCGCCCCAGACACTGCGACACAAAAATCTCAGCCTCTCCATATCTGTTTACTCAATTGTGTTTATAGAAATACATTATAATCTGTTTCCTTTCCATACTGACATGACTTTCTTGCGCACCGCAATCACATTGCAGGCTGACACAACTACAAGAAGAAGTGCGCCAACAAGCACTGTCCCCCACATAGAAGATTGATTGAAATCAGTGAAAAAAGAACTGAACATTCCTACATACAGATTTCTCACACACATCACAATAAGGAATGCAAAAAGGAATACTACCACATTCAATCCGACAGTAAGCAACTGGTAAGGCATTGAAACCTTCAGTGGACTATATCCCACAAGAAGGAGGTTCTCAAGCTTGGCACTGTTTTTCTGAACAAGCAGATAAACGCTCAACATTAATATGTAGAATGCCAACACACTGATGACAAGTCCCACAGACATTACTATGCCGACAATCACACGGAGTACAAAAGAGGTCTTGCTGGCATCAAGCTTGTCCTGATCAGTCACGTAATTATGCGCCTGCAAATAGCCCGCAATCTTTTCGTCTGTCGGATTATTGACCTCCAGAATCATCCGTGTCGGGTCGGCAGCAACCTTTTTGCCATATACTCCATTCGCCCAGTCCATGAAGTCTTGCGGTACAAGAATTGTATTCAGTCTATTGCTGAATCCTACAATGTTTCCGTCATACATATCATATTTTCCGTTTCCGGACACCGCAATCTTCAATTTCATGGCACCAAGAACCCCCTCTGACAGTTTAGGCAGACTTCTGCTCTGCGCATATCCGAAGTTGTACAAATCAAGATAATTGCGAGGCAGAATAATGGGAATACGGTTTTCTCCTGTCACGAATTGCCAGTCTTCCGCCACAACATCAATAAAGTCATCGGGAACAGATTCAAAAAACATATCTGTGGAAAAGCCTGCCAGTTCCTGTATATCAAAACTGGCCTTCACATCGAACGAAGACGAAGTAAACACTCCAAGCCTTTCCACAAAGTCCTGCTGCCGCATATCTTCTATATCGCTTTTAGAAAAAGCGTTTGACTTTCCTGTAATGGTCGCCATGGCACCCACCTTCTTATTGACAATCAGATAGTCAGCTTTCATGAAACTGTCCTCACTGTCATATAATGCCTGCACATCGGTATAAAACTGCACTCCCAGCAGCACAATAACCATTCCCACAAGATTCGCCGCAAAAAAACCAAAAAACTGCGGTACACTGATATGCTGACGCAAAAGTTTCCAAACAAGATTCATAGTCTGAATATTTTATCGTAATCAATTTCAATTCTTCTTCCAATACTGGTAACTACCACTCCAGCTCCTTGCTTTCTCGCTTCCTCTGTCAGAATCCTCCCCATTATCTCACTATTGGTCTCATCAAGATGGCTGACAGGCTCGTCCACCAGAATAAAATCGAACGGCTGGCATAGCGCACGTATCAATGCCACACGCTGCTGCTGACCAAAAGACATACGACCGATTTTGACATTCTCCTTATCCGCAATGCCAAGCATCTCAAACCATTCTCTTATCGTCTTTTTCTTTTGGAATCCTGTCAGCTTGTTCTTTATATCCACATTCTCCATAGCCGTCAGCTCTGGGAAAAGCCGCAACTCCTGCCAAAGCATCGACAAGGAACGTTTGCGCAAGTCTACCCATGCGCCCACAGACATATTCTTTATATCCATACTGTCAAACAGAATATTACCTTTATAATCATTGCGATAACCAAAGATATAACTGCACAATGAGGATTTGCCTGTACCCGAGTTTGCCTCCACAAGATAAGTCATGCCTTTCGCAAAACTTACATGCTGCATCCATATATCGCTTGACAAATCAGCGCGCTGCGAGAACACATCTGGCAGTATATTCTGTAAATCAATCTTTTCCATTACTATCAGGTATTTTAGTCTAATCAATTCAAAAGTGTCTTCAAGAAATTGGTTTTCTTATCTTTCAGACAAACCGACAATTCAAACTTATCAGTATCTTCCACTCTTAGAATAACAGATTCAAAACCGGAAAGTTTGTCTTCCAACAAACTGCCCATTCCTGTCACAACCGCGATTTCCCTCAATGGCAATGGCTCCAAATTGACATAAAGATATAAAACACTGTTTTTGATATTCTCCGTATATGGTCTCAGCACCTCGCTTCTCGGGGAAAAAGCATTCTGACGGTATGCCTCCGGAGTGGCAAAAAACAAGTTGTCGTCTTCCACTCCCCACTGCAACTCATATTTTCCGGTATTCAGCAAATAGGTGTCTTTGCCTGTCGCATTCATCTCGATGCCGAACCTTCCCATAGATTTGCGCCAATAGTCTACATCAGCCATAAAATCGGTGTTCTTTACATTCGCCATAATAATATAGTCAGGCTCATTGGTATCGGAAGTCACAAACGAATTAGGCAGAACAACAGCCACATCGCCATCTATTGCCTTTATCATCATTTCCACGTCAATGCCACACTCCAGCAGGAACAGCATCTGACGGATTTCCTTGTCCTGTTTGAGCGTGTTCAACAGCCATTGTCCCTGTATGCCGACACATCCCCATACAAAGAAATCCTCTGCGGGCGAGTCAATGTATCTGCCCTCTATTTTCCTGAGATTACCGTTCTTCTGAGAAAGCAGTTGGCTCACCTTGTCATTGTCACTGTAAAGTTCTGCCGACAAAACTGCCTTACCATCGGAAAAGTCGAGCGAGGCAACAACCTCCACATCTGCGCTCCGCACATCTGACGGCAAAAATACTTTCAGTTTTTCGGCAAAAGATGCAGGCAGAACACCGATATTGGAATATGCGACCACATCTTTATCCCGTTCTAACATTTTAAGGTAATGGTCAGTGGATTGAAAGGATTCCTCTTCCCCTGCCGCATACATCTCACTAATCAGCACCTTGCACATTGCGCCACCCTCATCGCCAAGCGAGGTCAGGAACAAAACGGAACTTTCATTGTACGCAAAATCTATATCCTCCAAAAGAGAAGACCACTTCAAACCGTCTCTCTCTACCGGACGGCTGCAAAATCCCTGCTTTGAAAGAAAATCCACAAAGTCATCGAACTTGCTCTCACTGCTTATTCTCAACACCATTCCGACAAACTCGTCTTTTGTCTTGAACAAATACAAGGGAGAAGTGAAATCAAGTCCGGTCTTATCAGGAGCGGAGAGCACATCAGCAAGTTTCTGCTTTTCATCACCACTCACCACCAGTCCCATATAACTGTCCATCAGTCCCAGCATCTGTGAGTTTGCCACATCGCCTTTTTCCGCCATACTCTTCAAATCGGCAGAGACCACCAGAGTAGCGTCGGCAGGAATCACATTGATATACTCCGATTTCTTACACGACGAAACCATACATACAGCCACACACACGATAAGAAGTAGTCTTATTGTTCTCATATCACATTTCTTTTTAGCTAACTACAAGTTTCAATTAAACAGGTTCATTATATGCACAGCCACAAGAGCTGCCGTCTCTGTCCGCAAACGGCTTTTGCCCAGACTCACAGGCACAAAACCTGCTTTCTCTGCCGCCGCCACCTCGTCCACACTGAAATCGCCTTCCGGTCCGACAAGCACAAGAGCATCCCCACCCTTTTTAAGCACATCCTTCAACAGTCTTTTGCCGCCAAGCTCCACTTCGTTCTCATCGCCATAACAATGGCAGATGTATTTGTCACCGGGAAAGTCGCGGACAATAAAATCCATGAAGTCAGTCATTTCGTTCAGGCGCGGTTTCTCCGCCTTGTGGCTTTGCTTCATTGCCGACACAAGTATCTTGTCAATCCGTTCCGTCTTTATCACTTTCCGTTCCGAAAACTTGCAACACAAGAAAGTCAGCTCATCAAAGCCAATCTCCGTGGCTTTCTCCGCAAACCATTCAGTCCGGTCCATATTTTTCGTCGGTGCCATCGCTATATGCAGATGCCCCTGCCATTGACGCAGCTGAGGCATCGTCTCCACAATGCGGTACAAACAGCGTTTTTTTGTTGTCTCCGTAATTACAGCTTTATAGAACGTCCCCCTGCCGTCAGCCAGCATAAGCTCATCGCCTTGTTCCAGACGCAACACTCTCACCGCATGAGCTGCCTCCTCTTCGGGCAATTCCATAGCTGTGGGAGCGTCAGGGGCATAAAAGAAACGAACCTCTTTCATATTATCCATTCATTATTTAAGTTTCATACTAAGTCTGATTAAGGTTATTCCTACATGAAAAAGCGGCACATAGGCAAATGGTCAGAATCGACTACCGTCGCATTCCATACATTCAAGATACTCAAGAAACAATTCCAACGACTTTTCTGCGGCTTGTTCTACATTCGGCACACGCCCTTTATCGCCTTCACATCTGAATGTCCTTATATCGCCAGGCGAACCATATGCAATCCATATTGTCCCTACCGGTATGTCTTCCGTACCTCCTCCCGGACCTGCGCATCCAGATGTGGCAATGGCATAATCAGTGTCAAACAACCGACATGCGCCTTTCACCATTTCGATGACAACCTCACGACTTACCACATTGAAGTGTTCGATGATGTCGTGTCCGACACCCAGAAGTGTTTCTTTCACCTCATTCTGATAAGCCACCACACTTCCTTGAAAATAATCTGATGACCCGGGAATAGCCGTCACGGCAGATGCTATACGACCTCCCGTACAGCTTTCTGCCGTGCTCAGCGTCTTTCCGCGCCTTATCATAATATTCTGTATTTTCCCAGCAATCATTCCTCCATGTCCAATCATCGGTTTCCTGTCCGGCCTCATTTCTCCATCCTCGAAAATGCAGGCTTGTCTATCGTGCAAAAGTCACCGTCAAGATATTTGAAATATCCTGTGATGCCAATCATTGCCGCATTGTCTGTCGTATAGCTGAATTTCGGAATGAAAATCTTCCATCCGTAACGTTGGGCATGATCGCGGAAAGCATTTCTCAATCCGTTGTTGGCAGAAACACCTCCTGCAACAGCCACCTGCCTGATGCCGGTGTCTTTCACAGCCAAACGGAGTTTCTTCATCAATATGTCCACAATAGTATGCTCAAGTGAGGCGGCAAGGTCCTCCTTATGATGCTCAATAAAATCAGGATCTTCCTTTATCCAGTCACGCAAGGAATACAAGAACGAGGTCTTCAATCCTGAAAAACTATAGTCATATCCCGATATGCTGGGACGTGCGAACTTATAGGCCTCCGGATTGCCTTGTCGTGCCAAACGGTCGATAATAGGACCTCCCGGATAACCCAGCCCCATTACTTTAGAACATTTGTCAATCGCCTCTCCTGCCGCATCGTCAATAGTCTGACCTATAATTTCCATATCATTATAGGCATTAACCTTGACAATCTGCGAGTTGCCGCCGCTGACAAGCAGACACAGGAACGGAAATTCAGGCTGTTCTTTGTCGTCCTCGCTTTCCCTTATGAAATGGGCAAGTACATGTCCATGAAGATGATTGACATCTATCATCGGAATACCCAACGAGCGTGCAAAACCTTTTGCAAACGACACTCCGACAAGCAGGCTTCCCATAAGTCCGGGACCACGTGTGAATGCCACGGCTGAAAGCATCTCTTTCTCAATGCCGGCACGCTTTATCGCTTGATCGACCACCGGCACAATATTCTGCTGGTGAGCACGTGAGGCAAGTTCAGGAACCACTCCGCCGTATGCCTCATGTACAGCCTGACTTGCCGTGACATTCGACAGCAAGATTCCATTTTTCAGAACCGCTGCCGAAGTATCATCACATGATGATTCTATACCTAATATATATACGTCTTCCATTAAACTGCAAGTAAATTATTCACGAATCCATTTTGAAAATAGTCTCCACATCGACTGCCTCTGTGCAGGACACATTTTAATATGTCAGAATCTCCACACCGTGGTCAGTCATGACAAACGTATGCTCCCACTGTGCACTTGGCAGCTCATCCTCGGACACAACAGTCCATTCGTCCTCATCATCAATGAACACTTGCCATGTACCCATATTAATCATCGGCTCTATGGTGAAAACCATTCCCGGAACGAGCAACATGCCAGTGCCTTTCTTGCCATAGTGCTCCACGTCAGGCTCCTCATGAAACTCCAATCCGACTCCATGCCCGCACAAGTCACGCACCACAGAGAACCCGTTCTTATGGGCATGTTTCTGAATGGCATTGCCAATGTCGCCGACAAAGCAATAAGGCTTGGCCGCCTGCATTCCTATCTCAAGGCATTCCTTAGCCACATCCACCAATTTCTGCTTCTCCGGAGAGGTCTTTCCTATCACAAACATTCTTGACGCGTCACTGAAATAGCCGTCAAGAATAGTAGATACATCCACATTGATAATATCGCCTTCTTCCAAAATCTCATCCTCACTCGGAATACCGTGGCACACCACTTCGTTGATACTTGTGCAACAGCTCTTCGGAAAACCCTCATAGTTCAAAGGAGCCGGAATAGCTCCATGACTCACCGTATAGTCATATACAAGCTTGTCAATCTCCGCTGTGGACATTCCGGCATGAATCTCTTGCGCCACCAAATCGAGCACACCGGTATTTACCACCCCACTCTTTCTGATACCTTCAATCTGTTCGGGAGTCTTTATCAATTTTCTGGAAGGAACAAGATGTCCTCTATTCTGAAAAGAAAGTATCTTTTTATCCATTTCTGTCAACGGCTGTCCTTTCTCAACATGCCAGTTCTTTGGATATTTTCTAAAAATCATAATCCGTCTGTTTTTAAAACACAGCAAAGATACTTCGTTTTTTTCAGAAGACGTCAAGAGGCTATTCAAAAAATCAAAAATGAGGCTATTTTATCACGTCATGTAGAATCAACCTGCAAATACAATATCACAAAAACATCTGAAGAACACTTTTGAAGTATCTCAGCATCTTGCGCGAATTTGGAATTAGAATTAATAGGGCAATCCCGTTCAAAATCCAAAGATTCCTTCTGTGGATTTTTTGTTGCCATATCCGGATGAGATTCTATATATGCAAGACATACAGAATTTATTGTCGATTTTATCAAAATATCTGACAAACGCAAGAAAACACATCAATAAGTCACAAAACATCAACAATAACATTCTTTTTGCGATAAACGATATGTTAAAATCCAAACCTCGTAGAATCGCTCAAAATGAGCCAGACCTTACCGTGGTTGCATTTGTGCGATTCTACGGAGCCTTTTTATTATTGAAAACAATTTGTAAAAACGCGTTAAATATAGTCTTAAAAAGATACATTTATTTACATTAGAGCGCGTTTTTCCCGAATTTAGAGTACTGTGAAAATAAAACTCGTGCGCCTCACAATTTTTTAAAGTGTACCTTGAAAATAAATTTTCAAGGCGCACGAGTTTTGAAACGTTCCTATTTCGGGCTAAAACCGTGCATATTCTACGGCAATCCTTAATTTATGTTTACTGGCAGTTTTGCGCGTCTTTCCAAACAGATTTTGATTTTGAAGACGAAAAACAGTTATTTTAGACAAATTTCATTATAACGTATTGATAATCAAAACATTCTATTTCACATCAAACTCTTGGTTTTTGAGCTAAAACCGCACCTTTTTGAACAAAATTGTATCTAACTGATTTTCTGGTACTTAGCACAACACAAGGCGGGGCATGTACATTTCAGAGCAAAAAAGAATGCCCGAAATGTTAAAATTGAATTTCTTCGCCAACTGGCAAAATGTCAATTTATTATTCTATACAGTTTACAAATAAAAGAGACAGAAGATTGTGGCAAATAGCCTTGTCTTCTGTCTCTTTACTATTTAGTCTATTACGGCTTCTTTCCCCGGATTATCATAAAATTCAAACAGCAAATTTATTTGCTCCATACTTGTTCGCCCGGTCGATAGTGACGGTATCGCATCTTGTGCGAAGAATCCGCTTCCGAGAATGTCAAAAGCCTCATGGCTGCGGTACTCCTTCAAGTCAGTCTCCTCGGCTTGGCACAATATGAACAATTTATAGATAGGAAGATTCGTAGGCGGATAGTTCCATTTGCGATAATCAAGCAACATCAGCAAGCGAATAGGAGTTACTCGCAAACCTGCCTCTTCCCATGCCTCTTTGACGGTCGATTGCGAGGGAGTCTCGCCCACATCACTCCAACCGCCTGGAAGAGCCCATTTCCCGTCACATTTCTCATGCGACAATAAAATCTCGCGTCTGCTGTGATGAAACACAACCGCGCGTACATCCATTTTAGGTGTAGCATACTCCTTAAGCAAGTTGAACGCAGAGGAAATATCCTCCGAAGGTATCTCCGTAATGAGATGCAGCATCTCATCGCTGAGTGCCAGTATGTTATTGTAACGCTCGCGCTGATAATTGTCAGTATCATAGCATAATCCCGTCTGTGCCATACTGCGCAGTTCCTGAGATATCTCTATCAGACGTTTGGCATTTCTCATACCTGAGGGAGTATATTGTCAAGCTCACTTATGTTCTTTTTCACCACCTCGTCTGTCACCTCGTAATTCTGCAAGCTACCACTGAGATACATGTCGTATGACGCCATATCAATAAGTCCATGTCCGGAAAGGTTGAAGAGAATAACCTTTTCCTCGCCTGTTTCCTTACACTTGTTGGCTTCTCTGATTGTAGCGGCAATGGCATGGCATGATTCCGGTGCAGGTATGATTCCTTCTGCGCGTGCGAAAATCATTCCCGCATCAAACGATTCGAGTTGCTGGATGTCCACAGCCTCCATCAAATTATCTTTGAGGAGTTGGCTGACGATAGTTCCGGCTCCGTGATAACGTAATCCGCCCGCATGGATGTTGGCAGGCATGAAATTGTGTCCGAGAGTGAACATAGGAAGGAGAGGAGTGTATCCGGCCTCGTCACCGAAGTCATAGCGGAATACACCTCTGGTCAGTTTAGGACATGATGCCGGCTCTGCTGCGATGAAACGTGTCTTCTTTCCGTCATTGATATTGTGCCGCATAAACGGGAATGCTATACCTCCAAAGTTCGAGCCGCCGCCAAAGCAGGCAATGACCATGTCCGGATACTCTCCTGCCATAGCCATTTGCTTTTCCGCTTCCAGTCCGATGACTGTCTGGTGGAGGGTTACATGGTTGAGCACCGAGCCGAGCGTGTATTTGCAGTTTGGAGTCTGAGTTGCCAGTTCGATTGCCTCGGAAATAGCTGTGCCAAGAGAGCCTTGACAATTTGGCTCACGAGTCAGAATGTCCTTTCCTGCACGGGTTGACATAGAAGGCGATGCCGTTACCTGTGCGCCGAATGTCTGCATGATGCTTCGTCTATACGGTTTCTGATTGTAGCTTATCTTCACTTGGTAGACAGCCGCTTCCAGTCCGAACACTTTCGCCGCGTATGACAATGCCGCTCCCCATTGTCCCGCTCCAGTTTCTGTGGTCACATTGGTTACTCCTTCTTTTTTGCAGTAATAAGCCTGTGCCAATGCTGAGTTCAGCTTGTGTGAGCCTACCGGACTCACGCTCTCGTTCTTGAAATATATATGTGCAGGTGTTCCCAATGCTCTTTCAAGCCCGTATGCACGTACAAGCGGGGTGCTGCGGTAATATTTGTACATCTCACGCACCTCTTCCGGAATGTCTATCCACGCATCGGTTACGTTCAGTTCCTGCCTGGACACTTCTTCCGAGAATATAGGATACAAATCTTCCGCCTTTAACGGTGTCTTTGTTGCCGGATTGAGTGGCAGCAACGGTTTGTTCGGCATCTCAGCCTGAATATTATACCATTGTGTGGGTATCTCATTTTCCTGTAGAATGAATCTCTTTGTCATTTTATTCTTGTTTTGATTGTTTTCCGATGTAAAAGTCACTTATTTGGGGCAAAGATAGTCATTTGTTCTTAATACAAAGGATTTCCTCGATAAAAATTAAGTATCTTGCTCCTGAATATGAATGTGTATTTAGCCTGCAAACGCTCTGAAACCGACTTCATATACTTTGTTTTTGACTCTTGGTACTCTGTGGCATTAGCCTTTCCGTTCTCATATTTGCGGCTCATCAATACAAATGAGCTGTGGCTTGCGTTTTCTGCCGTCTGGCTTGACACACATTGTCTTTGGGCCGCTATGGCATTGTAATATGCCTGCTGTATTTCCTTGTACAAGGTCTTGCGTGCATCTTCCAGTTGCAGCTGCTGGGAGCGGTATTGCAGGCGCGCGGCACGTATGTTATTGCGTGTGGCAAAACGGTTGAAAATGGGCACAGACAAAGATATACCTATATATTTATTGAAATTGTCCCGCATTTGCGAGCCGAACGAAGGTGCGGCAAAACCCGATGTCTTGTAATAGTTGCTGCCAAGCCCGGCTCCAAAATGAATGGAGGGATACAAACCGCTGCGTGCCACCAGAATGTTTTTCTCCGCACTTTCCAAGCGATACGTTTCTGCCATAATCTGAGGCTTGCTTAGTGATGCCTCTGCGTATATATCGTCCGGAGAGGCAAGTACGAGACTGCTGATGCCTGAATTGTCCGAGGTGTCGTCAGGCTGCACAATGTCAAATCCTTCCGGAGATGGAAGCTCAAGAAGTTGGGAAAGGTCTAACAGGGCAAGTCGGACGGCATTTTCCTGCAAAGTGACTGACAAGCCGTCATTGGCAACTGTAGCCTCCGCCTCAGCGAGTTCCGATTCCGACCTTTTGCCGTTGTCATAAAGCGCGCGTATCTTGTCGCGCTGCGCCCGGCTAAGTTCCTGCTGACGATATGCCACTTCAAGAAGTGCCTTCTGGTACAATGCTTCCAGATAGAGCGAGGTGATTTGTATGCTGATGCTTTCTCGTGTCTTCTCAAGGTCGGCAACTGTCGCCATGAGATTGAGCCTGCGCATACGAATCTCGTTGCCTATCTGTCCGCCGGTAAACACCGGCACATTCGTACTGAGGTCGAAACTGGTGCTCTGCGTGTTACGGTTGGCATACGTATTGTCCATAGTGAGTCCTCGCCCAAAATTGAAACTTTGGTTGGCGGAAGCCGACAAATTGGGAAGCCGGCTGTTCTTGGCGGTACTCAGAGCGTTGCGCTGGTTCTCCACCACAATTTCCTGTTGCTTCACATTGATGTTCTCGGTCAGCGCATGTTCAATGCAACGTCTTAAATTCCATTCCTCATCTTGGGCTTGGACTTTTGAGAAGACCGTCCCTAAGAGAAGAACAAACAGACAAGTTCTATTTCCGTATATCATTTCTTTTCTATTCCTCTTATTTTTTCATTTGCTTTTATACCGCTCTTTATCTCAATCTTAATACCATCGCTTATTCCTGTAACCACCGCACGCTTGGTAAAGCTCTGTTGCGGGACTGTATCCATAAGCATATATACAAATGTGCTGTCTCCACTGAACTCAAGCGATGATTCCGGAACAGCTATGACCTTTTCCGCATGTTCGAGTATGATTTCCGCATTCGCACTGTAGCCGGAGCGAATGGCAAGACTGTCGGGAAGACTGATTGCAGCCTTTATCTCAAACTGGTTGGCTCCGTTCTCTTCCACACCTTTTGGCGATATATATTCGAGTGTGGCCGACAAACTGACATCCTGTAATGCACCGACAGTAATTTTCACAGGCATGTCCTCGTGTACTCTTCCCACTTCTGTCTCATCAATTTTTCCTTTAAATATGAGGTCTGACATGTTTGCCACAGTGGCAATTGTCGTTCCGTCATTAAAGGAGTTGCTGAGGATAACCGAGTTTCCCACCTTCACCGGTATGTCGAGTATCAGTCCGTCTATGGTGGAGCGTATAAGCGTGGTACTCATGTTGGCGTTGCTCAATGAAATGCCTTCAAGCACAATGTTGAGCGCGTCTTTGGCATTGTTCATTTCGGCCTCGGCCTGACGCAGTTTCACCTCGCTGTTCTCATATTCTTCCGCGCTCACCACCTTGTCCGCATACAGTCTTTCCATGCGCTCAAAATCAGTGCGTGCCTGCTTGAGGGAAATCTCCGACAGGTGTACTCTGTTTTCTGCCGAGCTGAGATTGCCCATGTCAGGTATGACCTTGACTTTTGCAATCACCTCATCTTTTTTCACCGTCTGTCCCGCCTCCTTATAAAGTTCCGAGATAATGCCCGATATTTGCGGCTTGATATTGACCTCATCCCTCGGCTCCACCTTTCCGGTGATGATGGTGGTCTTTTTAATGTCGCACACTTCCGACACATTCACTTCGTATTCCACCGGCTTTGTCTGTGACTTGCGGTAAAGGAAAACGAAAGTTCCGATAAAAATCAGTCCGACTGCCACTATTGCAGCCCATTTCAAGAAATTCTTCATTGTGATGTTATTTTTTTGTTCTTTATTCCTTATTATATATGGTCTGTTCTGTTTGTCTTTTGATTCCTTAAGCCTCACTCGTCTCTCATTGCCTCAACTGGTTTGATGCTCATGGCTCTGTAAGCAGGCGCAAGTCCGGCAATGATACCCAGTAACGACAGCAGCAGGGCGGCACTTACAGCCAGCTCGAAGGTTATTTGGAAATTCGCCTCAGACATGTTGTCCCTAACCATAGACTCTATGCCTTGAAGCGATACTACGGCAAGCGTAATGCCACTCATCCCAGCAAGAAGGGTCAGCACCATGCTTTCGCTGATTATCTGAATCATAATGTCGAGCGGAGTGGCACCGATAGCCCTTCGTATGCCAATTTCCGAAGTGCGCTCCCTGACGGTCACCATCATGATGTTGCTCACACCGATGCTTCCCGACAGCAAAGTGCCGAGACCAATCATCCATATCAAGATGCTGATGCCGCCAAACAAGTTCTCTATCATTCCAAATATGGCTTCCGCATTCACTTTAATCACGGCTTGTGAGTCATCGGGACTGATAAAATGGTTGCGCTTGATGATTTCCTCTATTTTGTCTTGCACTTCCGACACTTTGAACCCGGGGCGCGCCGTGAAACACAGCATGTCCACCACCTTGCCACGATTGTAGGCCTGCTGCATCGTGGTGAAAGGTATTGTGACAGTCGTAAGTGCGTTGCCGCTGATATTCATTCCACTGCCACTCAGTCCGCTTATTCCTGCCACCTGATAATAGATGCCGTCCACCTCGATAAAATGTCCGCACACATTGGTCAGGCTGTCTGAAAAGAACTCCTCAGCAATACGCTTTCCGATGACACACACCTTGCGCTTTTCCGCAATGTCCATGTCGTTGAGGTCTCTCCCATAAATGATTTTCGGATTGTCGATGAGCGAATATTCCGGATACACACCTTTTACCGTCACCGACATGGCTTTCGTGTGATATCTGGCTTGTGTGCCCCAGTTGCTGACAGAGGCTGTCACAACCTCCACCTCAGGCACAGTGGCACGCACACGCTCCATGTCGGAAATTTCAAGATTCCACCTTCTTCCTTTCTTGAATCCTTTGTAGGGCACACTGGTGTTGTTCGCTCCAATAAATCCGGAGTTTGTGGCAAAACCCGCAAAATTCTGTGCGAGCGTCGATTCCATTCCCTTGCCGCCGCCAATGAGCAGCACCAGCATGAATATTCCCCAGAATATACCAAATGCGGTAAGCACGGAACGTGTCTTGTTGCGCGACAGAGAGTCGAAAATCTCTCCCCATTGGTCGCTGTCGAAACGTATGTAGTTCTTCATTTCCTATTACTGTTTTTGAAATCCGGCCTTTCAGTTTGCTCTCAATGCCTCTATCGGTTTCACCTTCGCCGCCTTGCGGGCGGGAATGAATCCGGCGACAGCCCCTGATATGACCATCACCAAAGTAGCTTGTATGCAAGTCCTCACGTCTACTGTCGGGTCAATGAAATATTCTTGCTGGAAAATCCCTGCGTCCATAACCTGATTGCCGGCTGTGGCATCCATATATTCACAGAACCCCACTCCACACACCATTCCGATATAACCGAATAAAGTGGTGATGAGGATGCTTTCAAGCATGACCATCCTTATGATGCTCCACGGTTTTGCGCCGAGAGCCTTGCGTATGCCGAACTCATGTGTACGTTCCTTGACAGTGATGAGCATGATGTTGCTCACACCGACCACTCCGCTCAGTAATGTGAGCAGTCCAAGTATCCAGAACGAAGTGTGCAGGATGTTCTTTGCCATAGACATGCTGACATTCTCCGATGCCGAGTTCCATATCCATATCGCCCGTTTGTCTTCGGGATTGAAACTGTGAAGCCTGCCGGTAGCCTTCCTGTAATCGCCGACAAAATGGTCGTTCTTTTCTTCGGTATCGAGTCCTCTCACTTGCAGCGTCAGCTCGTCAATAAAACATCCTTGTCCATAGATAGTCTGAAGGGTGGTAAATGGAATGTAAAAGTCGGAGGAGCCAAACATAAAATTGTTTTCGCTGATGCCGACAACCTTGTATGCGATGTTGTCGACCTTTATCATCTTGCCGATGGCAGACTGCCCTTTACCGAAAAGTTCCTTCTCCGCCTTCTCGTCTATGATAATGGTTTTGCGTTTTTCTTTGATGTCAAAGTCATTGATAAAGCGTCCACACAGAATTTTGACACGGTCCACTTTCGCATGTTCGGGATATGCTCCCGTGAGATTGGCATTTGAATAGGAACGGTTTCCTGACACAATAGAGCTTGCGCTCCTGCTGACAGTAGGCGAGACCGCAGCCACAGTCCTGCCAAAAGTGCGCTCCGCCATGTCGCCGTCACGCGCATCGAGCCGGATGCGTCTTCCGTCCTTAATTCCTTCAAGGGGCATGGAAGTGTAACCCCCGTAAATATGTACGGCATCGAGAGCGAACCCCTCACTGTTATGGTCTAATGTATGTATGATGCCGTTGCCAGCCCCCAGCAACACAATAAGCAGAAAGATTCCTCCTGCCACGGCAAAGCCCGTTGCGGCGGTGCGCAGTTTGTTGCGCATGACGGCACCCCATATTTCTTGTAGTGTATCCAGCATTTGTCTCCTATTTCATTATACCGTTAATGCCGAAAGGCGAAGCGTCTGGGTTGATATTCTCCTCGATACGCTCTATCACCCCGTCTTTCAGATGTACGATTTTCTCTGTCTGATATGCCACACCACTCTCGTGTGTAACCACAATAATGGTCATGCCCTGAGCGTGCAGTCCTTTCAGTATTTGCATCACCTCGACCGACGTCTTGCTGTCGAGTGCTCCGGTAGGCTCGTCCGCAAGTATTATCCGGGGACGCGTAATCAGCGCGCGTGCTATTGCCACTCTTTGTTTCTGTCCTCCTGAAAGCTCATTGGGCAGATGGTGCGCCCATTCCTTCAAACCAAATTTGTCGAGATACTCCAATGCCAGCTCGTTTCGCTTTCTGCGTCCCACACCCTGATAGAACAAAGGCAGAGCGACATTTTCCATTGCGTCCTTGAAGGGGATGAGGTTGAACGACTGGAAAATGAATCCTATCATCCGGTTGCGGTATTCCGCCGCGCGGGTCTCGCTCAGATTCTTTATGAGGGTGTCTGCCAGTTTGTATTCCCCCTCGTCATAATCGTCCAGAATGCCGAGGATGTTCAACAGGGTGGATTTTCCTGAGCCGGAAGCCCCCATTATGGCGACAAACTCTCCTTCCGCAATGTCGAGGTCTATCCCTTTCAACACATGCAATGAAGAGCCGCCCTTATAAGTCTTGTGTATTCCTTTGAGATGAATCATGTCAATTTTCTTTGTTTTGATTTCTTTTTATGATAATAGACGAACAAATGTATCGAAAAATTACATTCTTATCAGAAAAATGTAGTTTTTTGTCGTGTATTTTCTTATAATAATACTTTTATAACAATGGTTCATCCGACATTTTCCGACATTTTGAATGATATGCGATACATTGCGGGTATAAGCCTTTATCGAATATATTGTAGCGTCTACATACATCGCTTCGCCTGTATGTGCTTTATAAACGGAAGTCTCAAGCCTGAGCCATTCTGCCGCACATATTTCAGGGCAACAGTATGCGGGCAAGGGATGTTTTGACATTATGTCACTTTGGAAAGAAGGCGATTTTTAACGTTTGGGGCGGCTGCCGACTTAGACCCGGTGCTTGGTTTTTGGATATTTCATTGGTAAGTCACTGATAATCAGCTAAATGTATTTTTAGCGAAAAGTACGCGGTTTTTGA
>JAMPEL010000055.1 GCA_023665185.1 Roseburia sp. | reverse complement strand
GCACCTTGTAATTTTGAGTTTTAGTGGGCTTTTGGATGGAAAAGGTGTGTTTGGGGTTGAATTTCTATATCTTTTAGTCGGTCTGATTGTTCTATTTGTCTGCTCGGTTTTCGAGGGTTTGAAACCCTCCGTAGAATCGCGTTTTTGCAACCGAGGCAAGGCGCGGCTCATTTTGAGGCGATTCTACGGAGTTGGGATTTAACATATCAAATTGTCAGATATTTTGATGTTTTGCAGACGCTTTTAACAGACTCCTCCGTCGCAAGGCGACACCTCCTCTAACTTAGGAGAGGAGCCTGGTTACCATGTTAATATAGGAGCTAACGTGTTGATTGACAAGGTATATAGCTCCTCCTCTAAGTTAGAGGAGGTGTCGCTTTGCGACGGAGGAGTCTGTCTGAATATATCAAAAAGCATACTTACAGAATGTCAAGAAATCTGTCTGAATATATCAAAAAAACATACTTACAGAATATCAAGGAATCTGTCCGAATATATCAAAAACACACCTGCAAAAAGTAAAGAAACCAGTCAAATGCTTTTGTCTGAGCACATGCCTCAAACCATACGGATACAAAAACGGCTTGTCAGGACACATCCGACAAACAATCAGAAATCAGTCCAGACAAGCCGTTTGTCAGTCAATAGGATACTTGGCATTTTATCCCTTCGGCCACAAGCCGTGCGGCAATGCGGTCAAGTTCCTCGTGAGATGCCTTGCGAAGCGTCTGGGCAGGCGTCTCGCGGTCGATGGTATAAATCATCACCTCCCGAGGCGCGATGAGCTTGACAGCCTCTATCCACGGATTGACAAACTCATCGCTTGTATTGGATACAGACTGCCCCTCGTATTCGCCATTCATGAACATTGTCTGTACAATGCAATCGCCGCCGAAACACCGCATTTGCTCCACCAGTGCATCCACATTGTATGTGCCGTGAGGCCTGTCCACCATCCTTATATAAGCGTCCGACACCGTGTCGAGCTTCAATATATTGTTGTCTACCTTTTTCAGCGCATCGAAAACACGGGGTTTCATAATCTGCGTGGCATTTGACAACACACTGACTTTGGCCTCCGGAAAATATTTGTCGCGCAACCGGATGGTGTCCTCTATAATCTCCGGAAAGGCCGGGTGCATGGTAGGCTCGCCGTTGCCGGCAAAAGTAAGCACATCTGGTGTCGGACCATGCAGTCCCATATCGGCAAGACGGGTTTCAAGTGCGTGACATACACTCTCGCGTGAAGGCATTGGAGAGTGAGGTACGCGCTCTCTGTTGAATCCGCACTCACAGTAGAGGCAGTCGAAGGAGCAGCATTTGCCGTCGCCCGGCAGCAGGTTGATGCCCAATGAGACACCAAGCCGGCGGCTGTGTATAGGGCCGAATATCGGTGATGGATAAATTACTGTCATATTTTCTGAGTATTTTATATGTTACAAATTGCAGGACGGAATGTTTGCCTGACGAAACCTGCCTGTGCCATGATTGGGATGACCCGCCCGGCAATCGACCGTCTGATAAGAAAAGAGACAGCGGTTCATCACGAATCGCTGCCTCACTTTGTTATTAACCTAAACCTTAACTATGAAAAAATCTTTGTAACTACACCATGACATAAAAATATGCCATTATATGGCGAAGTCCATGTATTTATTTCCATCGGCAAAATTATGTATTCTATTCTGAACAGACAAGAATATCCTTGATTTTTTACCAGGAAAAAGAAAGAAAAATGCTTGGATTGCCGAGAAAGCGGAAAAGCAAGCCCCAAAGCGGGCTGTATGCAAAGATGGAAAAATGGCACATGGCAGACACATCTGATTGCATGTTGGTCGGAAAGCAGAGGACAAGAAAATAAAAATGACTTATCTTGCGGCAATTCTAATATAAAAAAGTTACTTTTGCATCAGCTGCTGTCTGATATGAGCTGTCTGGCACGGAACAGATGGAATGTGCAGGGCTTTAAGGCGGCAGAACAGTATGAGCATTGGTTAAATCTTAAAAGTGGAATGACAACGATGGATGCGTGCTACTCAAAACAATGGTACAGGGTGTGTCTGATTATCGTCCTGATGGTGTCGTGCCGTTATTGTGCCGTCGCACAACGGTCAGCCTCCGACAAACTTGCCAGACAGGTGCAAGGGAAATGGGTACTGAAAGAAATCGGAGAGGAAGATGCAGATAATTTCCGCCCATCGCCATTCCATCAGTACAGGTATCATGGAAAGAATTGTTTCATGATGATTTCTTTTGTGGGATATGACAAGAACAAACCGGTAGAGACAGGGAAAGAAGCCGTGAGGTTCTCCTGCAAATGGGGCGGTTTGTCTTTTACATCCCAGCCTTCCACTGTGGTCGAAGGGGAAAATGTGATCAGGATGGAGAAAAAAGGAAGAAAACGCTTTCATCTGAAATGGACAAACTGGCTGCCTAACTACAAGCTGTATCCACAGGGCACTGTGGTGGAGGAAATATGGAAAAAGAGCAGCTATCCTGAAGCCGGAAACCTGATTGTCAGGGCCATTGCCATGAAAGGGAAAGTGAAGAACAGATTCATCGGATTATGGAGGCGGGACATCATATATACATATACGATGCTTGGCAACAGTGACATAGGCACGATGCAGCCGTGTGAAGACGGCAATACATATAAGATATATGGCGACAAGGTTTCGCTGCTCGTCAGTAAAATCGACTTTGACCCGTTGCTTACGGATTGCCATATCAGAGGCGAGATGCGCCCGCAGAAATATGTGTCCTCCACCGCTTTGGAGGAGAACGGCAATCAATGCCTGATTGAATGGGAGAATGAAAACTCGTTCCAGCTGACTTATTTTGACGACAGACACCTTCCTTATATTGAGGTGTGGAGACGGGTGGTGATGCCAAACCACATCTTGAACATATTCAGGAATGCGGAGTAAGAGTCCGCACAAGTTTTCCTATACAAGAGCTGTCAGGACAGGAATTTTCTCTGTATATATTTTTTCAGTCTTGTCTTCCGCCTTCTCCATAACTCGAGTTTGCGTTTATTTCGCACGTAAATAGGAAATAAACATGTAAACAGTTTACATACATAAATACTTGATTTCGGGGGATTTTTACTTAAATAAAATTAAATCTTAGACAAAATTACAACAATAAGGATTTGAAATTAATGGGGAAAGTCTATTTTTGTATTTCATATTGTCATCTGATGTTAGCCTGTTGGGGATGAAAGACTATGAGGCTTGTTGACACATTGTAAGATGACTGTAAACAAGGGATTCAATAACTATTTTATTAGATAAGATTCATGAGAAAGATTTTGTTTGTGGCATGGTTCATTGCCTTTTCATTGGGTAGTTATGCGCAGACCACTTTAAGGGGTACGGAGGCTGATGCAAAATGGAAACAGATAATATCAAGTGGAGATGAGTATGTGAATACCACAGGAGTGGGCAATACAGAAAAGGAAGCCATTGATGAGGCTACTGGGGCATTGAGTGGGTTGATTGAGACGACGGTAGAACACGACTTTGAGAATCGTGTGTCTCAGACAACCAAAGGTGCAAATATAGAGGCAGAGCAGCAGATGAAATCTGTCATAAAATCATATTCAAAAAACACCCTGAAAAATCTGAAAGCACTAATTCTGTCGGACGCGCCTAAAGGTAAGGTGAAAGTGGCTGTTTATATTCCTCATAGCGAATTGCAAAAGCAATATGAAGAGCGCAAACAGATGGTGCGCAATCTTGTTAGAGAGGCTGTCAAGGCGCAAAAAAACTCGCAATGGGATCTTGTATTTGACAAGCTCAATGCTGCGGAGATGTACCTGAGCATGTGTACCGAAATACCGAATGTGCCTGCAGGAGAAGGAGAGGAACAGAATGCAAAATCCTACATTAGCGACAAGAAACAGGCGATAGCTAAAAAGATAAAAGTAGAGGAAAAAGACATAATAGAAGATGGAGACAGTAATATTATATCCATATTGTTCAAATACAAAGATGAAAATACAGATGCGGTTATCAGCAATTTGAGCTATGCGTATGAAGTGAACGGGAAACGCTCGCCGGTGTACACTGTGAATAATGGAGAGGGAGCGGTCACTGTTCCGAAAAATTTCAGAATGATTCCAAACCAAAACTTCCATATTTATGTGGGGTATTCAAGTGGAGACATCAACATGATAAATGAGGTGGATAGAGATGTATTGCAGGTTGCGTCACCTCTCTCTGTTTCTTATACAATAAACAAAAATCTTGTTGCCAAAGCAACTCCGCAAGAAGTTGATGATGTGGAAACAGCTATTTCCACCAGTTCAGAGGGCAAGTTTCCTATCGTCACTATGACGGAGGAAGAGGCAGCTCCGTATTATGAGACGATGAAGCAAATAGAGCTGATTATCCGCAACAAGAATTATTCTGCCGCCGCGAAACTCTGTACACCGGAAGGCTTTGGCATGTTCAACAAGCTTATAAGCTATGGAACAGCAAGACTGCTGTCAGTGCCGGCAGTAAAGTTTCTTCGTTGCGGGGATGACATTACATGCCGCAGCTATCCGATGAGCTTCTCTTTCAAGAGCACCAGCCGCAAGTTTACCGAGAATGTGGTGTTCCATCTCAATCCGGAGGGACAAATAACGGAAGTGGCTTTTGCAATGGACGAAAAGGTGACTGATGCCATAATGAACAACAAAAGCAATAATTCCTATGACAATGATGTCAAGCAGATTATCGTCAATTTCCTTGAACGCTATAAAACAGCATTCGCGCTCAAACGAAAAGACTATATAGAAAGTATATTCTCAGATGAAGCCTTGATTATTGTAGGTTCTGTGTTGAAGAAAGCCGAGAACTATACGGACATGGCAAAATTCAAGGGCGACTTTGAGAAAAAAGTGCGCTATACCCGTCAGAAAAAAGGGGAATATATTGAAAATCTTGCACGATGCTTTGATAGTAACGAGTATGTAAATATCCGTTTCACAGATGTGACTACAGCAGCAGGAAAGCCATTCAAGGGGGAAAAGAATCGTTTTTATAGTATACAGCTGAAGCAGGATTATTTCTCCCAGACGTATGGTGACACAGGATTCCTGTTTTTAGACCTTGATTTGAAAGACAGGCAACATCCTGTCATCAACATCCGTGTATGGCAACCGGACGCAAACGGTCCGTTTGTGAACAACGGAAAATGTAGCTTCAACGATTTCACATGGGAGGAGTAAGATATAAATAATACAAAATCTAAATTATAATGAGTAATATGCAAAGTAAAAGATTGCTGTTCGCAGCGTTAGCCTTTCTGTTACTGGGGGTAGTACAGATGATGGCACAAGAACAAAAAGGATTCAAAGTAGAATCGTGTGTTGAGTTGGAGGGTGATATTACAGCCCAAAATGATGAATATGAAGATGAGAATGGTGACAAGTGTGACCTTTTCAAGATTCATACCACATTGGACGACTTGGTGATAAAAAGTGGAGATGCTTACGGAATTGTACACATTGACAGAAATAATTTCAATACAACGGGGGAAATTTGGGTATATGTTCCGCGCGACCTGTCTGTGCTTCGCTTCAAGCATAAGTCAGCACCTGAGCTGCGTTACACCTTGCCTAAAAGAACAGGCAAAGAGACTGCCACAGTGTATTCTATGGTTCTGAAGAATGAGGGAGGTACATTCTTGGCATTCACCATATTGCCTAAAGAGGTGATGAAAGATGCGAAAGTGTATGTGGATGAGAACGAGATTGAAAGAAATGAGGACGGAACTTTCAGTATGGGTGTTGAGAAAGGAAAGCACACATATAGAATAGAGGTACCGGATTATGATACGTTTGAGGGTGAGGAGACATTTACGGATGACAAGCCTAAGTTTGTTACAGCAGAGATGAAGCGTCAGTTCAGTTTCCTGAATGTAGCATCATTTCCTACAGGGGCATCCGTATTTGTCAATGACGAACCTGTGGGTGTGACAGACTATACGAGTGGACGTATGAAACTTGGGCAATATAGCATCCGTTTGGAGAAAGAGGATTATTTCCCGATAGATTCGACAATTACATTGACAGCTGAGAAAGATTTTGATTTCTTGGTTCCGCTTGAGTCTTCTCTTCCTCCGGCCGAGGGTCGCCGCACACTCGTGATGCTTGAGGCCGGCTACCATCCGTCACAGATTTCATTCGGAGCAATGGTCGGTATGGTGGAGACAAACGGAGCTTACCTGCGCTTCCGCAGCGATTTCGGTTCTGCATCCACAGACCTCGAATGTGACGACACTGGCAATCTGACAGCGGGCGGAACAGGCATTCCTTATTATAAGGAAGGAGCGACAACCAAATCGCGCATGTCGATCACTGCCGGTTATCTCCGTCGTCTGGCAAAACCGTTGTACATGTATGTCGGTGCCGGTTACGGAAGCCGCACACTCGCATGGGAGACTATTGACGGAGAGTTGGTGAAGAATACCGACCATTCGGCTACTGGTATTGCAGGTGAAATAGGTGCTATCGGACGATTCGGCAAGTTCGCCCTGTCAGTGGGCTACCAGACAGTCAATTTCAAATATCACGAGGCAAGTCTCGGAATCGGTTTCATGTTTTAATTTATATCAGAGAGGGTAATGAAAGGAATAATATATGGTATTGTGGGAAGCGTATGCCTTCTTACATCGTGCGAGAAGGATACAGACCCGCTTAATTTCGCACCAGAATTGAGGGCGGTGCAGAACGTGAGTGTGACAAGAACAGGTGCCACGGTGGAGGGATACATCGATAATCCCGCCCAAAGCACATTGGCGGAATATGGTGTGATGTATTCAACAGTTGCGTCCATGCCGGAGGATGCTGTCACAAAAGTGGCAGTGACAGGCACAGGCAATGGTTCTTTCTCTGTTGAATTGTCGGAACTTGCATCCGGAACTAAGTATTATTGGTGCGTCTATGCCAATAGCGGAAACAATGTGGCAAAGAGCGAGGTGCTTCAGTTTACGTCAGAATCTACCAGCAAACCTGTATTGGTTGATTATGGCAATGGTGTCAATGTGAAAGTGTTGGAGGTGGGAGAGAATAGCATTAAGGTGCAGGCGGCAATTAGTGATGAGGGCGGTGCTTCCATTTCAACAACGGGTTTCAGCTACCGTAAATCCTCATCACAGGAGAATTCGAATGATGTTGTTGCAAGTTACGACAGTACGAATAAGACTTTTGAAACCTGTATAACTGAAAATGTGGAAGATGGTTGTGAATATACAATTTATCCTTATGCAATAAATTCAGAAGATAAAACCGATGGCAATGCAATAACGGTCACGACAGTCAAATATGAGAAGCCGGTTGTAACTGTCAATACATCGTTGGAGAAAGTAACAAGTCGTCTGGTAAGTATTTCTGCCACAGTGCAGAAAGGCAACCATGAGATAGTAGAGTCAGGTTTTTGTTATAGTGCAGAAAACTCAAATCCAATAGTTGGCAATAATGACAATGACATCAATGCTTCTCCTGATTCGGAAGGACATATCAGTGCGGAAATCCCTTTTGAGGACAATAACAAAACATATTCTGTTCGTGCGTATGCAAAAGATGATAAAGGTGAGGTTGTGTACAGCGAGGTAGTCAGCTTTGTTCCGTCCGATTACTATGACTTGGATATTGTCGGAACAATTGATGGAAATGAACTTGACTTCGACAGAATTGTGGAAGTGGACAAGGAAAATGTGCCGAATGTTACACTGACCATGACAAGTGCGACACCGATACGGCATCTGTATGTGAGAAGCGAGCTTCTGAACAGTTTTGTTAATATAAATAACATAGATGATGTGTATATTGACTTTGCGGAGGATACAGACACGGGAAAAGGTAAAGTTGTTATTAAGCAAGGTTTTGGAAGCGCATATTATCCTTTAGATTCTTATTTGACAGGAGCTGCGAGCAAACTTCCGTGCGGCAAGGATGAAGTTCAAAAGCAGAAAGTTGTTTTTGATTTTGGCCAAATAGTCATGTTGTTGATAAATGCATCCAATATTCCTCTTGGAGAATATTACATCGACATCACATTGGAAAACGGCATAGAGAAATCTGTCACTAAAAGATTGAGCCTGAAACTCACTCATTGATTTCCGTATGTATATGAAAGAGACTGTCTGTTTACTTGAATATATTCAGATGGAGGGATTTTCATTTTTGATTTTTCCTAATAAATAAAAGGGGATTAGTACAGAGCAGGCGGGCTGATATAGCGGCCCGCCTGCCCATTAAAGAAATAAGATGAAAAGATTAATACTATTATGTAGCATTCTTGTGGCGATGGTCGCGTGCGAGAAAGACACAGAACCGTCCAATTTTGCGCCGGAACTGTCTACGTATGACGCTGTCAACATATATAGAAAAGGAGCAGCCATCAACGGAAGCATACGGAATGCTGCAGGAAGCAAGGTGGTTGAGTGTGGAATCATGTATTCCACATTCCCAGGAATGTCTGACTATCAGACACAAACAGTGGAGAGTTCTACGGAGGGAGACTTTGTGGTCACTCTGAACGGACTGACTTCGGGACAGAAATATTATTATTGTGCGTATGCAAGCAGTGGCTACAGCATTGCCAAAGGCGAAATAAAGGAATTCTATACTCCGGAAAATACAGGCCCGATATTCGGACATACACAAACGGCAAACCTTACGGCTACGAGTGTGGATGTTTCCACCACATTGGAAGATGATGGAGGCATGGATATGGTCCGCTTCGGATTTGTGTATAAACCGGTTGAGAGCGAGGAGGACAACGGATTTAAAATCGGAGACGAAGGCGCAAAATTCCTGTCCTGTGAGGATGCTGGGTATGAGTCGACGCTAAAAGACTTGGTGCCGGGACAAATGTATGGTATATGTCCTTACGGTGTGTCATACGAAGAAGGCTACGGCGAAGTAGTATTCGTCACAATGGAGACTACATCCTTGCCTGCACTCTCGTCATGTGTGTTGAGCGACACCACAGCCAATACGATTGCGGTGTCTGCCCGCATCCTGTCAGAAGGTACATCGGCTGTGACGGAACGCGGTTTCTGCTATAGTATGGAAAGCAAGACACCGACAGAGAACAACCTTACTGTGGTGGACGAGACTGCCACGGCAGACATGCGTGCCGTACTTACGGGACTAAGCTCGCAGACCTTATATTATATACGTGCGTATGCGAAGAATGAAGAAGGTTATGCCTACGGAGAAGTCATTGAATACATGACTCCGGCGCATACCCTACTTGAGGTGGAGACATCAATGGTGACAGAGGTCACAGAGTCTTCCGCCAAACTTTACGGACGTATAAACGCGAATAATGTAACGGTGAAAGACTGTGGGTTCTGTTGGAGTACAGAAAATCCTGTGCCGGATATTGCGAAAGACCCTCACAACAAAAAGGGTACGGGGCTGACAAGTTTCGTAACATATTTGAGCGGACTTCAGTTTGGAAAGACATATTATTTCCGCGCATTTGCTGTCAATGAAAAAGACGAGGTGTATTATGGTGATGTGTTGTCGTTCACTACTACAGACATCATTGTGCCTACGGTAGTCACTTCTCCTGTGACGGAGATTACCGAGACGAGCGCAAGGCTTGCGGGCACAATCTCCTCGGCTGGCAACGGCACGGTGAAATCGAAGGGATTCTGCTGGAGCACGGACAATGCCGCGCCGACTGTATCCGACAGCCACCACGAGGTGACGGGCGAGGGCGCGGCCTTTGCGACTGTCATCACGGGCCTGACACCGGGACAGACATACCACGTGCGCTTCTATGCGGAGAACGAAAAGGGCATAGCTTACGGGGAGAGCGTATCGTTCACCACTGTCAAGACGGACGCGCCTACACTGGCAGCCACAACAGTGAGTGAGATTACCACCACTTCCGCAAAGGCTTCCTCCTCGGTGACATCCGACGGCGGTGCTGATGTGACGGAGCGAGGGTTCTGTCTCAGCACAGAGAACAACGCGCCTACCACAGGCGACCGCAAGATACCTGTCAGCACTGCCTCGGCAGCATTCCAAGCAACCGTGGACGGTCTTACAGAAGGCACCACTTATTATATCCGCTCATACGCAGTGAACAAGAACGGAACAAGCTATGGCGCAACGCTGACCTTCACGACCACGGCCATCGACAAGCCTACGGTAACGACCTCGCCTGTGACGGAGATTACCGAGACGAGCGCAAGGCTTGCGGGCACAATCTCCTCGGCTGGCAACGGCACGGTGAAATCGAAGGGATTCTGCTGGAGCACGGACAATGCCGCGCCGACTGTATCCGACAGCCACCACGAGGTCACGGGAGAGGGCACAGCCTTTGCGACCGTCATCACGGGCCTGACACCGGGACAGACATACCACGTGCGCTTCTATGCGGAGAACGAAAAGGGCATCGCCTACGGGGAGAGCGTGTCGTTCACCACTGTCAAGACGAACGCGCCTACACTGGCAGCAACAACAGTGAGTGAGATTACCACCACTTCCGCAAAGGCTTCCTCCTCGGTGACATCCGACGGCGGTGCTGATGTGACGGAGCGTGGGTTCTGTCTCAGCACAGAGAACAACGCGCCTACCACAGGCGACCGCAAGATACCTGTCAGCACTGCCTCGGCAGCATTCCAAGCAACCGTGGACGGTCTTACAGAAGGCACCACTTATTATATCCGCTCATACGCAGTGAACAAGAACGGAACAAGCTATGGCGCAACGCTGACCTTCACGACCACGGCCATCGACAAGCCTACGGTAACGACCTCGCCTGTGACGGAGATTACCGAGACGAGCGCAAGGCTTGCGGGCACAATCTCCTCAGCTGGCAACGGCACGGTGAAATCGAAGGGATTCTGCTGGAGCACGGACAATGCCGCGCCGACAGTTTCCGACAGCCACCACGAGGTGACGGGCGAGGGCGCGGCCTTTGCGACTGTCATCACGGGCTTGACACCGGGACAGACATACCACGTGCGCTTCTATGCGGAGAACGAAAAGGGCATAGCATACGGAGAGAGCGTACCGTTCACCACTGTCAAGACGGACGCGCCTACACTGGCAGCCACGACTGTGTCAAATGTGACCACATCCTCTGCCGATGTTTCATCAACGCTTATCAGTGACGGTGGAGCGATTGTGACGGAGCAAGGTTTCTGTTACAGCACCTCTTCTCTGCCGACTACGGCAGACAATGTCGTGAAGACTACAGAAGGAAATATGGCTGCGACACTTACCGGACTGGCAGACGAAACCCACTACTATGTGCGCTCATATGCAGTGAACAAGAACGGAACAAGCTACGGAACAGTAGCCACCTTTGTGACGGACAAGATAATCGTGTTGCCAACTCTGAGTGGAATAGTGGCAGAGAACATCACTCCATCCTCGTTTGCTGTGTCCGCCTCAGTTGTTTCTGACGGCAACGGCACAGTTGCGGAACAAGGATTCTGCTATGTCAAGGGAAACAGCACACCTACTGTCGGCGACACCAAGATTGTATCGGCAGACAACAGCACATCAATGTCCGAAGTGATAAGTGGTCTGGATGCAGCCACTACATATACAGTATGTGCATACGCGCGTAATGAGAAAGGTGTGGCATATAGTGAGCCTGTGACAGTTACCACCAAGAAAGCAGACCCGGCGGAAGATGACATTGAATATCCGGGCAAGCAATAAACAAACATATCCTCTGTCCGGCAAAGGACGGAGGATATGCTCCTCGATGCTTCTGCTTATGTATTCAACAATGCTCTCTGTCAAAAAACTGCTTGCGAGAAAATAAAGTTGATAAATAAAAAGATGAATACGCATAGCGCAAGACAACGGTTTAAGTTTGTTTCTTTCATAATGTTTGCGATGATATGCCGACAGGCTGCCATAGCACAATCCCTATCAGACGACAAATCGTACAAGAATCTTCAAGGAAAATGGGTCTTGACAACACTTGACGGAGAGAAAGACTACGATTATCTTCACTCTACGTTTCATCAATACAAGTATTATGGTGAGAGTCGTTTCATGATGATGACTTTGGTCGAGAAATATGACGAAAGGACTGAGGAGACAGGGTTAAAACCTATGCGGTTTGCCTGTAGATGGGGTTATCTGTCCTCTCTCTCCGCACAGCATCAAGTACTGGAGGGAAAAGACACTGTCAGTCTTGATATGAAAGGGCGCAAATATTTCCGTCTGAACCATCTGTCAGGCACCAGCTTGTCACCGGAAACAATATTGTCCGGTGAGACATGGAAGAAGAGCGATTATTCAAAAGAGGGCAAACTGATAGTCAAGGCTATTGCCATGACCGGAAAAGTGAGTAACCGGTTCACCGGACTGTGGAAAAGAGACACTGTATATGTGTACCAAAACGTGGACGGTGGTTTGATGGGCAAGATGATGCCTGTGGCAGACGGCAAGACCTATAAGTTCTATGGCGATAAAGTATCACTCCTTGTCACCCGGATAGATTTCGACGCCACTCTGAGTTCATGCCGTATTATCGGCGAGACGAGAACGCAGAAGTATGTCTCGTCGAGTGCCTTAGAGGAAAACGGGGTGCAGTGTCTTGTCGGATGGGAAAATGACGACACCTTTTGTCTGACTTATTTTGATGAGAATCGTATGCCGTGCATGGAGGTATGGAGGCGGACAGTTCTTCCTAACCATATCCGGAGCATGTTCATGGAAGCAGAATAGCAGCAGGAACATTGCGCTGTGTCTGAATCAACGGACGAATATACTATGGACAATATAAATGATTGTCCGTTAGGTAATTTATGAAAATAGAAAATTATAATAACTAATTAAAAAAGGGGATTTTATGAACGTAAAATGTTTCTGTATTGCGATAATTGCAATGCTATGCTCTTTTGTTGGTATGAGAGCAGAGAGAATCATGCCAACAAAGCCAAATCCGGTCACACCGGAATCCGGCAAGACTTACTATTTGTATAATGTAGGGACAGAAAGATTATTGGGAAGTTATGCTTCTAATACTTCGTATGCGGGATTGAATGTGCTTGGACGTGAAGTGCTGTTTACACAACTTGACAATGGAGCTTATACATTTCGATTCACCGATAATAACTATTACTTCACACTCAGTGGTTCTACCAGATGCAGAGTGAATTCATATAATAATATTTATAGCTACTGTTATTGGCAAATTTCTTCTACGGACGAAGGTTATTATATTACAGCGTCTTCTGCAAATGGAGGATATAGTGACGTAAAAGACAAGTTTGTAGGTGCCGCCAGTGCAACCAGCGAGGTTGTTCCCAATCTTACGGAAGGAAATATTGTCTGGCAGTTTTATTCTGATAGAGAAGCCATCAATCTTTATACCGCCAAGATGCACTTGTATGAAGTGCTTGAAGAAGTGGAAACTGCCGGTTATAATATAGAACGGGAAGAGGCTATCTATAATAACCCTGCAAGTACGGCGCAAGAAATAGAGGCAGTGGCTACATCTCTCAGTAATGGTTTGAAGATGTCCAACGGATTTACCGCTCCCGATTGCAATGAATATCCGATATTATTTCAGGCTTCTGAAGGTACATACGGAGAGGATTATCAGTATACTTGGGCTTTGCCGAACAATAATTATACCACAGGTACGTATTTCAGGCGAACATTAAGTTCAGGAACATCCACATTAACAGCCACAGTAAAAGTGGATGCGCTTTCTACGTTATTGTATGATTTGGATGGAACTAATGGCAATTGCAACTTAACTGTATATGTAGATGGTGTACAAAAAAGATATTTCTACAATAAAAGTTTGGAAGCTACTTCTAAAAATAGTGCAGGGTCTTACAACCGCTTTTTTGAGGTGTTTGAGCCGGGAACACATACCATTAGTTGGGAGTTTACATCAACAACAAGTTCAAATCATAAATATGTATATGTCCGCAACATAGCCTGTATGAGAACGGATAAAGAAATATCCGTCAATTTGCTTGAACCCGGAAGTTTGGGCACAGAGGTGCTTTATGGTGGAGTAAACCATATCAAGGATGTACGCAAACTGAAAGTGAAAGGTCCGATGAACAATGACGACTGGGCACAGATACAACTTATGGGTTCTCTGTTTGAGATTGACCTTAGCGAGGCTGAGGTAACTTCCATTCCAAACGGACAGTTCCAAAGTAATTTGGCTTTTCTTCATAAGGTATCCTTGCCTAAAACATTGCAGAGCATAGGCGATTATTCCCTTGCCATTAACCACATAGAGGAACTTTATTTCCCTGAAGGATGTCAGTTGAAAACAATTGGAGCACATTCTATGGGATGCAACAATCTCCGTGAAGTCATTCTTCCGGATTCCGTACAATCTATTGGTGAATATGCGATGGATGACAATTTTCATTTGAAGAAAGTGTCATTGGGAAAAGCTCTGACCACTATTCCGAAATATTGTTTCCAAGACGACTATTATATTGAGGAGATGATTCTTCCGAATACAATTACAGTGGTGGATGAGTATGCTTTCCAAAACTGTTATGCCATGAAATGTTTCTGCAATGACGATGATATTATTGAGAATATGATGCCGAATGCTATTACAACGATAAAAAAATATGGCTTTAATGAGTGTCGTGCCATGCAGTTAGACTCACTGTCTGCAAATCTGCAAACAATTGCGGAGTATGGACTCTATGGCTGTAATACAATCAAAATAAAGAAATGGCCTGAAACGCTTACTACCATAGGTCAGTATGCTTTTGCTTATTGTTGGGAAATAGATACCCTTGTCATCCCGAATCATATAACTTCTTTGGGCCAAAATGCCTTCCAGTATTGTACTGGTATAAAATATGCCGAACTTCCAAGTCGTTTCTACACTATTGCCAATAGTCTGTTTGTAGGCTGTAATTTAGAGACCCTTACCCTTAATACCGCATCTGTGGCAGAATATAACAGCACCTATCCTCCGGTAGACAACAACAAACGTGGTTCTATCACCCTCCGTGTGCCGAACTATCTGGTCAATTACTACAAGCAAGACTCTTATTGGTATAATTTCAAGGAAATAGAAGGATTCAGCACTGATAATGTAGACCTTTGGGACATTTACCGCCCATGCGTACTCGATGCGCACAACCGCTATCTCGGAACACCGGATGTCAATGTATATGAGAATGCCTCATTGAAAATCACCGGTGCGCTTCCGATGGATATAAACAACTTTATGATAGACCACGGTCAGCCAAATTCGGGACAGTTCCAAAGCAACTGTGAGAATATCGCCATAAAAGGAGACTGCAAACTTCGCTATTGGACAGAAGCTAACCGCTGGTACTTCATCTCCCTTCCTTTCGACATGGCTGTAGCCGACCTTGAAGTGCCGAGCAATATGCAGTATGCCATCCGTTACTACGATGGAGCAAACCGTGCCGCCAACGGCGCATCGGGAAGCTGGAAAAACTACACTTCGGAGGACATTATTCCTGCTGGCACCGGATTTATCTATCAGACCAGTGTGGCAGGATGGACTCATTTCCACTCCCTCGACAACGAAACGAAGCAGAATATGGTAGCATACGAGGAGTTCGTCAAGCTGCTGTCTGCCCACGAGTCGGAGAATGCAGCCGACAAAGGATGGAACCTTGTGGGCAACCCTTACCAGACATACTACAACAACCACTACCTCAACTTCACCGCGCCTATCACCGTGCGCAATGTCAGCAACAACACTTACGTGGCAAAGTCGCTCATCGATGATGATTATGCCATACAGCCAAACGAGGCATTTTTCGTACAGTGTCCTAACGAGGTGAGCAGCCTCAGCTTCCCTATCGGCGGCCGTCAGCTCACAAGTGTCATTACCGACCAGAACGTACAGGCAAAAGCCCGTACCGCAGCCTTGACAAACCGTCAGATAATAGACCTCAGTCTGACAGCCGACGGATATACCGACAAGACAAGAGTGGTGCTCAATGAGGAGGCATTGTGCAGTTACGAGCTGTCATGCGACGCGAGCAAGTTCTTCAGCGATGACTCCCGTGTGCCGCAACTCTTTACCGTAGGCACGGACGGAGTGGAATATGCCATCAACGAGCGTCCGGTAGACAACGGTGAGGTGAGCCTTGCCTTCTATGCTCCGACATCCGGCACCTATACCCTCTCCCTCACTCGCTGCAATGCAGAGCATGTCTATCTGACCGACCACACAACCGGTGTCACTACCGACCTGCTGAACACAGAATATGAGTTCGACTCAGAAGCCGGCAGCCATACAGCCCGTCTCTCCCTGAGCGTAGTGCCGGGAGCAACCGACATTGCCGCAATTTCCGAGCGTCAGACAAAAGTAGACGCAACAGACGCAGGCATCCGCATCAGCGGACTCACAGGCACAGTACAAATTTACAGTGCCGACGGACGCCTTGTGGCAGCACAGACATTGGCAGGTGAGACCGAAACCATACGTATGCCACAAGGCATCTACATCGTGCGCGCAGCCAACCACGCTTATAAAGTAGTCATCAAATAAAAAGGACATACAGTATGACTAAAATACGATATTTGTCTCTTGTCGTGACACTTTTCCTGCTGTGCGGCACAGTATCGGGACAGACCGACTTCAATCCGGCGAACCCGGCAGAGCCAGTCTCACCGGTTGTTCCCGCTGCCAAGTACGGTCTGGTGCTGAAAGCCTCTCCCGCCGAGGGCGGCAGCCCGTCGGGTGGCGGCAGCTATGCGGCGGGCACCTCTGTCACAGTCAATGCACGGACCAATTCCGGATACACTTTCCTGAACTGGACCGACACGCACGGCAATACGGTGTCTTCAGCATCCTCGTTCAGCTACACTACCGAGGCCCGTCCCGACACACTCATTGCGAACTATACCTTCGTGCCCGGCTCTCCCGGTGAGCCGAGCCAGCCGGACGTATATTACAATCTTGTACTGGAAGCCACAGAAGGCGGTACGGTATCGGGCGGCGGACGCTACTTGTCCGGCAACCGCATTTATCTCCGCGCCACTGCCAACGACCAATATTCGTTCCGCAACTGGGTGAGCAAGTCGGGCGATGTGGTCTCCACTTCCGCCAATTTCTACTACACCACTCAGGCAAAAGACGACACGCTGCGCGCCGTCTTCTCGCTCATACCGTTCAATCCGTCCTCACCGGGCGAGCCTTCGCCCGCACAACGCTCACACCGTGTGTCCGCATCGTGCAGCACGGGCGGAACCTACAGCGGCAATACCGGCACTTTCACCGAAGGGGCGGCTGTATCGTTGCGCGCCACTGCCAATACCGGCTACCGATTTGTGGGCTGGTACATCGACGGCGAGCTGTTTGCCACAAGCACCCAGTTGTCGTACACTGTCGGAACGTCCGATGTAGACATTTACGCGCTGTTTGAGTTTGCCCCGTCCTCACCGGGCGAGCCTTCCGCTCCGGCAAAGGAAAACTCGCTGTATCTCATGACCATCAACGGACTTCCCGGACAAGAACGCCAGTTTCCTGTATATCTGTCCAACCAGGACACGCTGACCGACATGACATTCCAGCTTACCTTTGCCAAAGGAGCCATGCCCGATCTCGACAACTACATCGTGTCGCAGAAAGCGGCAGACTATGAGGTAAGCTGCACGGTCATTGACGACAGCATCTGCAAGTTCGTGTTTACAGGCGGCATCATGCTTCCCGGCAACACTCCTCTCCTCACATTAAACATTCCGATAGAGGAGGAGACAGAACTCGGAAGCGCGTTCCAGATAAAAATGAACCAAGTGTCAGTGTCCGACGCAAGCGGCACCAGCATGGCGGCTTCCACCCACAACGGAATACTCCGTGTAGGACGCTCCTCGTGGCTGAAACTGACATTGGACGACCTCACAGGCAGCGAGTCCGTCAATTTAGGGCTGAGCGTGAAGTGGGCATCGAAGAATGTCGGCACCACATCCCCGGAAGAACTCGGCGATTATCACCGTTGGGAAGACGTGGCACACTCACCGTCGTCAGTCTTTGGCAGCGGATGGCGAATGCCTACTGCCGATGAGGTGGCAGAGCTGCTCACCTGCTACAAGCTGTGGACCACTCTCGAAGATGTACCGGGTATGCTCTTCATCTCACAAAATGCGGAAGACCTCATATTCCTGCCGGCAGCGGGCAGACAGAATGTCTCCGACAGTTCTGCCAATGAGGTTGGCACACTCGGACAATACTGGTCGAGCACGGCTACAGACAACGGCAATGCCTATACGCTGCTGTTCGGTGAATACGGTTCCGAACTTGCTCCTGCTGACATAAACGGCCTCCGCTTGTCGCTGCGCGCGGTATACGACAAGGAGTATCTTGAAGGTGATTTCTCGTCACAGGAGGTAGAGAACCCCGAACCGGGCACGTTGGAAGAGGAGACCGTGAAGCCCGATGATGTGGTGGACCTCAAGGTTCGCGGCAGGCTCAACGGCACGGACATCGCGTTCATCCGCAGCCTGAAAAAACTTCGCAAGCTCGACATCAGCGAGGCATATATTGTGGAGGGCGGTTCCGCCTACTATGCGTCTTTCCATACGGCAAACGATGCAACCGGCGACTCCATGTTCTGCAAGCTCCCCAACTTGCGCGAGCTGCGCCTCTGTACCTCCATCAAGGAGATTGGCAAGGGAATGCTTGCCCATTCCACAGGCATCTCCACATTCGATGTGCCTGCATCTGTTGAGAAGGCAGGCAACCATATCTTCGCCGGTTGCGACGGGCTGCGGTATGTGAACTGGCTTGCCACAGCGGCGCGAGTGCCTGCCGACTTGTTCGGAAGCATGGCGACCAACTGTCTGGTATATGCCGCAGAGGGAACGGCATCCGACTTCACCGGAAACATTGTCATTGGCGGAACAGCCGAAAACATCTCACTGATTGACGCGCTGCCGTTTTTCTGCCCAATCGAGTTCAGGACAAAGGCCGCCAGCTATTCGCGCACATTTGGCAAGACAACCGTTCCTCATGTGGCATGTGGATGGGAGACAGTAGTGCTGCCTTTCGATGTGGAACGGATTGTCAGTGAGGAGCGTGGCGAGCTTGCCCCATTCAACTGCGGCAATGCCGGCACACGGCCGTTCTGGCTTGCCGAACTGTCGGAGAACGGTTTCTCTCCGGCAAGTTCCATCAGTGCCAACCAACCGTATATCATCGCCATGCCAAACAGTGACGAGTATGAGGAAGAGTTCAACATACGCGGCACGGTGACATTTTCCGCCTCCGATGCCGCCAACGGGATAGTCATTGCCGCCACTCCTTCCGACCACACATCCAAGGGTCCCGACTATGAGCTTATACCGACTTACGAGACAGTGCTGTGTCATGACACCGTGTATGTCATCAATCACGAGGACTATGACGGACTGTTGCCGGGAGCTGCATTTGTCAGAGGCATACGCAATGCGCAGCCGTTTGAGGTATATGCACATAATATTGAGCCAAGTGTGAACACACCTCTCTATTATAGCATCGGTCCGATAAAGGATGCGACCGGAATAGAACAGGTTCTTTATCGCCAAATCTTCAACGGACTGAAAGCATATAGCCGTGACGGTGCGCTGTGTGTGGAGTCGCCTCATCGGCAAACTATCGGGCTTTACTCGGCAGACGGCCGTCTGGTGCGCCTCATGCGTTTGTCTGAAGGCTTGAACAGCGAATACGGACTACCTTCCGGCATCTATTTCATTGGCAAGATGAAGGTGGCTGTGCAATAAAACAATCCTTTTGAGGATTATTGTATATGTAAAAGCTCCTCCCTACTCTATTTGAGTTTGGGAGGAGCTTCATTTTGGATGAACATGAGATATTTCAAACAGGCTTCTTGAGTTTTTACAAATTTGTTTTTTTGATATATTCAGGTAAGTTCATTGACTTTTTGTAAGTTTATTTTTTATATATACAGACAGACTCCTCCGTCACTTCGTGACACCTCCCCTAACTTAGGGGGAGGAGCT
>JAMPEL010000054.1 GCA_023665185.1 Roseburia sp. | reverse complement strand
CAGTTGATCACGTTGTTCATTGGGGAGAATACCAACCGCTTCTGTCCGCTGATCCGAAATAAATCCTGTGTGACTACCCTTACTTTCTGGTGTCTGTTCGCTGTTTTCTCAAGGGTCTGTTTCACACGTTCCGATTTTTCCCTTCGACGACCGCCACAAGGCTATCCTTACCACCATGCCCTGCGGGATTAGCCACAAACTCGTAGAGTTCCTCGCGGCTGCGACCAAATTCATCAATACAGAGATTTAATCCGATATTTTCAGGGAGCAGCAGATAATTCCGAAATGCCCCAATTATTTCCATTGCAGAAGCCACTGAAAAGTCCCTTACACTAATGCGACAGAGCCTTGTCATCCACACATAGTGACGGAGTATCGAACAGAAACTTCCGGCTATGGTATCAATCTGTACTTCAAAAATCCACGAGTTTTGGAACCAACATTCTCTCTCTCCATCAAATCGTAGTTATACACAAATGTAATGCATCAGGCTTGTCTATCCATCACCGATATTTGCCATGAAGACAGACAGCCTTTTGGAGTTCAAAAAGGATTAAATACTTGAATTTGTGGATATTTGTATGAAAAGATGGACATTTCCATTTTCTTAAGACTGTGGGAACTTACAACGATAACCCTTCGTTAAAAAGGGCATTGGAAAAGGCATATGACTTTTACAACAAGAATCGGCATACAACTTTCCATATTGACCGTAGAAATTTAGAAACAAGTAGGACCTTATATTATGATGAGGCGGTAAACATAATAAAGGAGGGACTTGTTCTTATAAATGATTTATGTACTAATTGGTAAAAATGGAAACAAAAGATTATCAAATAATATCTTTAGGAGAACAAAGTTTTTTAGTCGTAGTCCTATCTTTAGAAATGACGGATTACTATTGGACTGCTCTCCAATCAGAATTGGCAGAATACAATGTTGCCGATGCTGAAGTTTATTTTGATTTTCTATATCGCAATGGATAAAAAAATAGATTTTTCAAAACTAAACTCATTGAAGTTAGCCTATTGAGCAATTCTTTGAGAAAATGTAAAGCTACAAAGGAATGCATTAGTGCTTCAGATAAATTCTTCACACTGCATAAGGATGTAATTGAACATAGTGTATTATCATCTGTTCAAAAAACATTCCTAAAAAAGAAGTTGGAGAAGACTAATATTTTTCCCGAGAATGCGCTTTAATCGCATCAAGGATTTGACACATTAAAACAAAGAGGACATCACATAAAAAAAATAGAACTGCATCCAAAAAGTTTTCATCTAACTTTTTGGATGCAGTTCTATTTTGCTGTCACCCTCATATTTTTATCATACGTCTGTGTATTCCTATTATTTCCGCTTTTCTTTTATGGGACAGCCTCTTACCACAGTTCCGTCCTTGAAATCAGAGCCAAAATAGAATCCCGGTTCCGGAGGCTGGTTATATCCCACATTTTCTGTAGCCACACTTATACGGTATGGAATATCCTCCATAAATGTATGGAATCTATAGGCGGTAGGAATTGTGGTCATGTACACTCTAAGCTCACTGCTGTCGAATGTCCGCAGGACAATCTCCTCACGCCAGTCTCCCAGAATATCTGCCGACAGACACGGATTACTCTTCGTTCCATTATTAAAAGTACACTCATCCCTGAAATCTTGTAACGTATAAACCTGCTTTTCGCGCCAATCATATTTTGTCACTCTTCCTTTGTCGAGCAATTCCCGCAACAAGTCTCCATCCCACCACACAGCAGAGTTAATGGACATTCGTACCGGGTTCGCTATGACCTCGCCCTTCACATTGCGTATTCCGCCTGAGGCGCTGGACCACATCTCCAATCCGTAGTTCTCAGGGTCTATATCAGCAGCCATACCACGTCCCACATCTGTTTTATCAGGAAGCTGGAATATGATTTCACCCGTAGCCGCATCGCGAAAATCAGAGCCGTCACGTTTGTTCTCGTGTACATCCCAAATCTGCAATCTCTCACTGTCAGGCAAGAATGCATACTGATGAATCGCGTCTCCATGTCCCATTCCTGTATTGTACAGCCCCCGTCCGTCATGATCAACAGCCATTGAGCCATAAGTAATCTCATCACATCCGTCACCGTCCACATCTCCTACACGCAGATTATGATTCCCCTGCCCCGCATAATTATGCCAAGCCTCATCGTCAGTATCAAAAACCCAACGCAAAGACAGCTCCTTTCCGTCCCAATCGTATGCCGCAAGCACAGTCCGGGTGTAATATCCCCTGCACATCACCACACTGGGATGTATTCCGTCAAGATACGCGACACAAGCAAGGAAACGGTCGCAGCGGTTTCCATAAGAATCGCCCCAATCCTCCGGATTTCCACGGTTTGGCACATAGTCTACAGTCTGCATAGCAGCGCCTGTGCGTCCGTTAAACACAGTAAGGTATTCAGGTCCGGTCAGAATCCGTCCCTCTACCCTCACCTTTTTCGGCCTCATCTTGCCGTCAATCAACTTGTCTATGACACCTGAGAATCTGTAATCTGCCGCTGGGTCTCCGATACAATGTCCCTGTCCGTCAACAGTACCATCGCCCGTTTTCATTACAATTTCCGCACATCCGTCATTATCGAAATCATACACCATGAACTGTGTGTAGTGCGCTCCTGCCCGTATATTAGGGCCAAGGTCTATGCGCCATAATTTCTCACCGGATAATTTATAGCAATCTATATACACATTGCCCGTATATCCCTCATGAGAGTTGTCATGAGCATTAGACGGTTCCCATTTCAGGATAATCTCATACTCTCCGTCTCCATCAACATCTCCCACACTTGCATCGTTGGCACTATAAGAATAGATTTGTCCGGACGGTGTGACACCATCCGCAGGCTTGTCCAGTTTAATAGGTATATAACTGTCAGGAGCGTCCGGTTTCAGAAGGAAGCTGCCATCTTTACGATGCGACTCTTTCTTGTTATCAATAGTCCTGACTTCGTAATATTCTTCCTCACGACAGCTTTTACATCTGAAGAACGTCACATCCTTTACAGGCTTGTCGTTCAGACGCTTGCCATTGCAATAAATATTGAAAGCCGTATTAATAGGGTCGGACGACAAATATCTCCACGAAAGGAACACACTGTCACCGTGGGCATATCTCACCGCTGCCAGCGACCTTCCCAGTTCCTCACGCTGTATCTTGGAATAATCATATTTGGGTTGCGCCAAGACACTGCCACATATAAATGCCGATATAACAACAGATATTAGTTTCATCTTTAGGTATTTATAAAAGGAGTGTGCCAAATTGCCGCCTTCATTCATTGAAAAAATCTCCAGCCAATCTCCGTATCATTGCATACAGCCTGTAATGCACATTCTACAAAATAAGAGAGATGTTCAGACGTTGATTTATTCAGCGGATAAAGCCTGCAATTTGGCACACCTTTATTTGTATTCTTGATAAAAAACTATTTCAATTGCTTCGTGTACTTTTTCAGAGGCAGTTCATAGCTCAACGAATAAAGTTTCAAATCGACAGTAAAGCTACGTACCGGAATTGCAGCGGCATTTGGATATTTTTCTTTCACCGATTCCCAGTTTTTCTCGTAGATTTTCTCCTTTACCTCATCTAAAGTAATGTCCTTTATATTCGCCTCATAAGTCTTTATAGCCTGCTCATTACACTTAGCTTGCGCATATACAGGTATGCTAACCGTCACCTCAGCCTTTTCTGTGAACACCGACTTGCCGCCCGTATAGCCTATCTCATCCAGACTCTTACGCACAAGTGTGTCATACATCAGCGAATCCGCACTGCTTTCATAAGCCGGATAAAACGCGATTGTATCACTTTCACCGAAATAGGTCATCTCTGCCGATGCCTTTACATCGTCATCGTCCATACAAGAAGTGACACACATAGACGCAAATAATAATGCAATTGTTCCTAACCAAACTTTCTTCATAACCTTTATTTATATGTTTTCAGTCACAAATATAGGCAATAAAAGAATAAGAGGATACAAAATAGCACTTTTTTCACTAAAACACAAACACATATTTCAGAAAGGCACACTCAGGCGGAAGCCCACCTCTTTCCAGAGTCCTCCAGTTCCGACAGCCAACACCATGACAATCAACACAAAAGCGGATTCCGAAAGCCTCAAGAAAAACTTCCGGAACCCACTTTTATATTTCATCCTCCAACGGATAACCTTTACGACTTATTCATTGACTTCTTCCAAAGTGTAGGTACTGCTACCATCAAAACAATGTGTGCAGACCTGGCATTTAGGAAGACCTATCGACTCGATAAGCGTTTCGAGCTTGCTGAATTTCAATGAGGACAAGTTCAGACGTTCTGCAATCGTACTTACCATACGCTTGTATTCAGGCGAGTCTGTTGTGGCATATTTCTCAAGATTCTTGTTCTCATCGCCCTCAAATTCCTTTATCAACCGCCTTGTTATCAGTTCCATGTCGCTCTTTGAAGACGTGAAATTAATAAACGGGCAACCGTAAATGAGCGGCGGACATGCGATACGCATGTGTACCTCCTTAGCCCCATCCTCAAAAAGCACCTTGGTGTTGTCGCGCAACTGAGTGCCTCTGACAATGGAGTCGTCACAGAAAAGCACACGCTTGTCCTTCAGCACATCTTTGTTTGAAATCAATTTCATTTTTGCCACAAGGCTGCGCATCTCCTGATTGCTTGGAGTGAATGAGCGAGGCCATGTGGGCGTATATTTTGAAATGGCACGCTGGTAAGGCACTCCGTGTCCGGCAGCATATCCAAGTGCCATGCCTATTCCCGAATCAGGGATTCCGCAAGCACAGTCTACATCTGTGTTATCGTTTTCTCCCATAGCCTTTCCACATGCAAATCTCACGTCCTCCACATTCTTTCCTTCATAACATGAAGTAGGAAAACCATAGTAAACCCACAAGAACGAGCAAATCTGCATACGCTTGTTCGGTTTGCGCAACTGTTCCATGCGGTCAGGATAAATCCGTACAATCTCACCCGGCCCGAGGAAGTAGGTGGTTTTGAAATCCAAGTTGGCAAAGGCAGTCGATTCGCTTGTCACCGCATACGCATCCTCTTTCTTGCCGACCACAATAGGGGTGCGTCCCCAAGCGTCACGGGCTGCAATGATGCCGTCTTCTGTCAGCAACAGCATAGTGCAGGAGCCTTTCACCTCGCGGAAAACATTCTCAATGCCTTCCACAAAAGTCTTGCCCTTGATAATGAGCAGCCCGACCAATTCTGTCGGATTGATTTTACCCGAACTAAACTCAGAAAGGTGCATGTTCTCAGCAAGCAACTTGGCGGCCAAAGACTCCAAATTGTTGATTTTAGCTACTGTTACCAGCGCGAACCTGCCAAGATGAGAGTTCATCAACAAAGGTTGCGCGTCAGTATCACTGATAACTCCGATACCTGCGTTTCCCTTAAATTTGTCAAGCTCATCCTCAAAACGGGTGCGGAAATAAGTGCTTTCGAGATTGTGAATGGAGCGGATAAAACCATGCTCCTCACTATACGTCGCCATTCCGCCACGGCGTGTACCAAGATGCGAGTTGTAGTCTGTTCCATAGAACAAATCTGCTACGCACTTCTTTTTTGAAACTGTTCCAAAAAAACCTCCCATAAAAAAATTAATCCATTGATGGTGCAAAGATACAACAAATATGCAAAACCGCATATAAATTTTTCAGTATTATATTTCCTCTGTCCGAGATAAATCGTAGAATAAAGCACACCGTTTTTTCGTTCTCGCAAGCACACGTCACACCTATATATATAATGTCCGCGATTCGTTGCAGACTGTGTTTTTGTTTGCACCGCCAAAGCAAAAGCCACACTGTGATTTCGAGAATTTGCCACAAAGAAAAACAAACCTATCTTATACGCATGACATAAGAAACTACCAACATAGGCTTTCCAAACGGAACTTTTCCGGAAAAGAAACTGACATTTTATCAGTTGGCGAAAATTTTCAATTTTAACATTCCGGGCCTCCATTTGCGGTCTAAAATATCCACCGACCTACTTCATTTCAAGATAAGTACCAGATAATCAATTAGATACTATTTTACATAAAAAGGTGCAGTTTTAGGTCAAAAACTAAGGGTTGAGTACAAAATAGGATGTATTGATAATCAGCAAGTTATGAAAAATTGTCCTTAAAATTGTCTTTTTTCGGACTCAAAATCCATTTTTGTTTTTCGGAGCATTGAAAACCCGGTTGCCGTCTTTTTGAGGAAGTGATATGGAAAAAAGCCCGATTTTGCCCCGAAAAACGGGCTTTGAAAATTTTGTTCACCTTGAAAATAAATTTCGTTCACCTTGCGCAAAAAACCGGTGCGCCTTGCAAATAAATTTTCAGCACCTTGTAATTTTGACTTTTAGTGGGCTTTTGGATGAGAAAGGTGTGTTTTGGGTTGGATTTATATATCTTTTAGTCGCATAGATTGTCCTATTCGCCCTCTCGATTTCCGGAGTTCAAAAACCTCCGTAGAATCGCGTTTTTGCAACCGAGGTAAGGTTCGGTTCATTTTGAGGCGATTCTACAAGGTCGGGATTTAACATTTCATTCTGTCAGCATTTTATTCATTTCGGCAACATACTGACAGCATCATATAATATATTCGGACAGACTCCTCCATCGCTTCACGCCACCTTCCAAAAAGTAAGGAAAGGGCTACGCGCCTTTTTAATTAGCATAATAGCCATACTGACAACACGGCAACCAGACTCTTCCCTACTTAGGTGAGGTGGCGCGAAGCGACGGAGGAGTCTGTCAAAAGCCCCATAACTCACTTTCAAAAAAACTTTAACAACCAACACAACACATAGAAAATCAAAAACAGCCTCATAATGTTCAAAAATAGAATTGATACACTTCATATCTTCAAATTAATCCATTATCTTTGCAACATCATAAAGTCCGGCAACCGCCGGATGATGGGTGCTGCCACAGACAGAGCACAGGCGGTTTGCCGTGCCTTTGCCTACATAATAACAATAGTAGTTTTGGCGGCTGAGAAAATACCAGTAGAACCTGATACGGATAATGCCGGCGTAGGGATAAAAATATGAGATATATAACTGCAATGACAATTGCCGGTTCCGACCCAAGCGGTGGAGCAGGCATACAGGCTGACATAAAAACAATGTCGGCTATTGGTGTTTATGCCTGTTCGGCCATCACCGCACTGACGGTGCAAAACACTGTGGGAGTGACAAATGTTTTTCCTGTAGACTGCACTTGTGTCCGACAGCAGATTGAGGCTGTCATGAACGACATCAAGCCTGCAGTCATTAAAATCGGCATGTTACACAATCTCGAAACGGCAAAGGCTGTAACGGAATCGCTAAGTGGTTATGCAGATTCAACATTGTCAATAATCCTCGACCCAATCATGGTGTCATCGAGCGGGCGGATGCTCATCAGCGACGAAGCCCTGAAGTATGTGACAGACGAACTCCTTCCGATGTGCACGCTTGTCACCCCCAACATTCCGGAAGCGGAAATACTGTCGGACATAAGAATAAGCGGCAATGACGCGCGCATGGAGGCCGCCCGCCGCATACTGGAGCTTGGGACAAATGCCGTGCTGGTGAAGGGCGGACACTCCGAATCGAGAGTCAAGAGCGACTTGCTTGTAACAGCGGGCGGACAGGAAAAATGGTTCTCAATGCTTGGTGTCGAAACACCGAACACTCACGGTACCGGCTGCACGCTATCGTCTGCCATTGCCGCCTATATCGCATTGGGAGAACAACTCGATGATGCCGTACAAAAGGCAAAACGATTTGTCAATGAGGCATTAAAGGCAGGCAAGGGAATGGAACTCGGACAGGGAACAGGACCGTTGCAACACTTCTTCCAGTATCAGACCATGACCGGAAGCGGCAGAGAAGGAAACGTAACGGCAGAGAAACAACAAATATCATTTTGAAAAGATGCAATTTCAATTTATCACTCATTTTAATGACAAGCACACATACTATGACGGGGCTTTGCTGGCACTGAAAGGCGGTTGCCGGTGGGTGCAGCTGAGAATGAAAAACAGTACGGCAGAGGAACGTGAAGAAACGGCACTGCGCGTGCAGGCACTGTGCAAGCAGTATGAAGCCACGTTCATTATTGACGACGATGTGGAGCTTGTCAGGAAAATACATGCTGACGGTGTGCATTTGGGAAAGAAGGACATGCCGATTCGGGAGGCGAGAAAAATACTCGGGCACTCATATATAATAGGTGGCACAGCCAACACGTTTGAGGATGTCAAGGCACACTACACAGACGGAGCAGAATATGTGGGTTGCGGCCCGTTCCGGTTTACGACCACAAAGAAGGGACTTTCGCCTGTCCTCGGACTTGAAGGCTATCAGAGCATTATAGCGCGGATGAGGAAGGAAGGCATACAAATTCCGCTGTATGCCATCGGCGGAATCACATACGAGGACCTGCCCCAGCTCATGTCCGCCGGAGTGGACGGGGTGGCATTGAGCGGAACCATACTCAACGCTGAGGACCCTATAGAAGAGACAAAACGAATAATTCATATTTGACGGGCAGGCAAAACGGAAAGTCATTGGCCGGGATGGTTCCAGACAGTGCCTCCCACATGACCTACCCAAAGGCTCATCCGTCAGTTTGCCAATAAAAAAACTTACGATGGAAAATAATATCAAGATTACTTATCCTGATTCGGAAAAGGTATATATGCAAGGGCAGATATATCCTGAGTTGCGTGTAGGAATGAGAAAAGTAAACCTTACTCCTACTGTGACATTTGAGAATGGAGAGAAGGTGATGCGTGAAAACGCTCCCGTATACGTATACGACACCAGCGGAGTGTACAGCGACCCAAACGCGGAAATAGACCTGAAAAAAGGATTGCCGCGCCTGCGCGAGGAATGGATTCTCAAACGCGGCGGTGTGGAGCGTCTGGAAGAGGTAAGCAGCGAATATGGACGTATGAGACTTGCCGACAAATCGCTCGACCACTTGCGCTTTGAGCACATACGCAAGCCTTTACGTGCGAAAGAGGGCTGCGGAGTCGGACAGATGTATTATGCCAAACAGGGAATCGTGACTCCCGAGATGGAATATGTGGCTATCAGGGAAAACATGAACTGTGCGGCTCTTGGTATTGACACACATATCACTCCCGAATTTGTGCGTGATGAAATCGCTGCCGGACGTGCCGTACTTCCTGCCAACATCAACCACCCGGAAGCGGAGCCGATGATTATTGGGCGCAATTTCCTTGTGAAGATAAATACGAACATAGGCAACTCAGCCACCACCTCAAGCATCGATGAGGAAGTGGAGAAGGCTGTATGGAGCTGCAAATGGGGCGGCGACACGCTGATGGACTTGTCGACAGGAGACAATATACACGAGACCCGCGAATGGATTATCCGCAACTGTCCGGTACCGGTTGGTACAGTGCCTATGTATCAGGCAATGGAAAAAGTACACGGAAAGGCGGAGAACCTGACATGGGAACTGTTCCGCGACACGCTCATTGAGCAGTGCGAGCAGGGTGTGGACTACTTTACAATCCATTGCGGCATACGTCTGAAGAACATCCACTTTGCTCAGGAGCGTCTTACAGGCATGGTGAGCCGTGGTGGAAGCATCATCTCTAAATGGTGCCAGATGCACAAAAAAGAGAGTTTTCTTTATGAGCATTTTGACGATATATGCGATATTGCGGCAAAATACGATGTGGCACTGTCATTGGGCGATGGTCTTCGCCCAGGTTCTACTTATGATGCCAACGACCGTGCGCAATTCGCGGAGCTTGACACTATGGGCGAGCTGGTGGAACGCGCGTGGGCCAAGAATGTACAGGCATTCATCGAAGGTCCGGGACATGTGCCTATGCATAAGATTCACGAGAACATGCAACGCCAGATAGAGAAGTGCCATAACGCACCATTCTACACACTCGGCCCGCTTGTGACAGACATCGCACCCGGCTATGACCACATCACAAGTGCCATTGGCGCAGCCCAGATTGGCTGGTACGGCACTGCCATGCTCTGTTATGTCACTCCGAAAGAACACCTTGCCTTGCCCGACAAGGAAGATGTACGTGTAGGTGTGGTGACATATAAAATTGCCGCTCATGCGGCAGACCTTGCGAAGGGACATCCGGGAGCCGCAGTACGCGACAACGCTTTGTCGAAAGCGCGTTATGAGTTCAGATGGAAAGACCAGTTCAACTTGTCACTCGATCCGGAGCGCGCACTCGAATATTATAAGACAGCGAACCATGTAGGCGGAAAGTACTGTACCATGTGCGGACCAAATTTCTGTGCGATGCGCATCTCGCAGACAATGAAAGAATAAGCGGCTAAGGAAAGACAGAAGCCTTTTCAGACTTTCAGTTCCGGCTTCCGCCTGCAACAGCCATCCCATATAGGGATTTCCCTACACAGGATTTGTGAATCGGATACAGCTCCATCGGCCATTCCCTAAAAATGACCGATGGAGTTTATTTTGTGCCCTGTGGTTTTGTCTTGCGGCAAAGATTAGCTTATCTTTGTCCTGCAAGAGAGGAGAAGCGGAATCTGCAATAACCCGCAAAACTCTCACCACAGATTGTCGAACTTAACAAATAAGAGAATTATGAAGAAATGCTACAACTTGATATGGACAATGACAATTGCATTTGTCATGACAGGCATGTTGTCCTCTTGCGTAGACGAGGACGTAAATCAGGCAATGGCTCTTTCAGGACAGTGGAGAGGCGACTTCGGCATGTATTACTATTATGAGTACGGAAGAAAAGTGTACCGTTTCGACTCATACGATACGGATATTGTATTTTATCCGGACTATGACTATGCCACACACGGATATGGCAAACAGGTGGATTATTACAGAGAAGGTCCCTACTCCTACCAGTATTACTATTTCGACTGGTCTATACGCGATGGGGTGATATACCTCAGTTATCCGTATGACAAGGAACTTGACACTTCCATTTACGACTATCGCATGACAAGTGATCTCATCACAGGGTATTTCGGAAATACCAATACCCGCTTCACCCTCTACAAACTTGTGGATTATTATGACTGGAGCAGCTATAACGGCAATTACAGTCATGGAGGCTTCGTCAGCGGATGGAACTGGGGCAATTACGGTTATTACTCAAAATCGCGCGATGGAAAGACTGTTCCGACAGACGAACTGGAAGAAGGGCATGTGGTCGGAAGAGGCAACCGTTTCCTCGAAAACGATTGAGAGCAGTTGATGTAATAGCGGCATAAAAACTGCTTATCCTGCACTAATCAGTCGTCATCTCACAAGAAAAAGATGCTCTGAATAGGCAAAATCAAAAAACAGGCGAAAAAAAATCCGCCAATTATTTGCCAGTAATTAAAAAAGTGCCTACCTTTGCACTCGCTAAAGGAAACAAGGCGGGATAGCTCAGCTGGTTAGAGCGCATGATTCATAATCATGAGGTCCCCGGTTCAATCCCGGGTCCCGCTACTTAGGCAGAGAAAAAAGAAAGAATCGACTGTATTTCTACAGTCGATTTTTTTTGTTTTATATCACATCCTCAGTTTATGCGCGTTTTTTATTTCCGTCCAAAAAGAAAATATCGTAAATTTGTGGGTGCAATACATTAGGTTTAACTTTAGATCAAAACAAAAAAAGATGAGACATTGGATACTTTTTTTGATAGCAGCGCTTTGGCATACGGCAGTATGCGCCAATAGCCGACAGCTACAGGCAGAAAAATCAGGACAGCCGGATGACAACAAAACAGGAAGAGTTGCGGACTGCGTCATCAATCTCGCTGGCAAATGGGATTTTCAGACAGACAGAGAGGATGTCGGGCAGACAGAGCAATGGTATGACAACCAAAAGAAATTAGACGACACAATGCACCTTCCCGCCTCAATGCCGGAACAGCTGAAAGGCGATGACATATCCGTTGATACGAAATGGGTGGGCAGCCTCTACGACAGCTCTTATTTTTACAACCCCTACATGAAGAAATACAGGCAGAAAGGAAATATAAAACTTCAGTTTTTCCTTACTCCCGACAAGCACTATGTGGGAGTGGCTTGGTACAAGAAGCACGTGGAAATCGCCTCTGTCAATAAGAAGAGCAGATATGTGGTGTATCTGGAACGTCCACACATTGAGACGACATTGTGGATGAACGGTAAAAAGGTCGGCACAAGAAACAGTTTGTCCGTAGCTCACGAGTATGACGTGACAGACTACATACATAAAGGGACGAACACGCTTGCCATACGTATAGACAACAGAGTGGAGACAGTAGGTGTGGGCATCGACAGCCATTCTGTCACAGACCAGACACAAGGCGACTGGAACGGCATTGTAGGACGCATGGAATTGCGAGAGTTTCCAGCAACCCACTTTACAGATGTACAAGTTTACCCGGATGTAGACAGACGCAAGGCGGTGGTCAGAATGAAAATAGACGGAGCAGAACCGGGAAAAGCGGTCATTAACCTGTCTGCCGAAGCTTTTAATACACAAGCGAAGCATTCTGTGTCCGTGACTGGAAACAAGTTGAAAATGCAAGCTGGAACGAACGATGTGGAAATCGAGCTTGATATGGGAGACGGAATGTTGCTTTGGGACGAATTTTCACCGACACTTTACAGACTTACAGCAGAAGTGGTGAAAAACGGCAGGACTGACAGACAAGAGACCGTATTCGGTATGCGTAAATTTGAAGCACGCGAAAAGATGTTTTACGTAAACAACCGTCAGGTGCAGTTGCGCGGAACGGTGGAGAATTGTGACTTCCCGCTTACAGGCTATCCGCCTATGAATCTTGAGGACTGGCTGAGAGTATTCCGCACCTGCCGTGAGTACGGACTCAACCATGTACGTTTCCATTCTTACTGTCCGCCTGAGGCGGCGTTCTTGGCAGCGGATATGGTCGGATTCTATATTCAGCCGGAAGGACCAAGCTGGCCTAACCATGGAGTAAAACTTGGTAACGGGCAGAAAATAGATACATACTTGATGGAAGAGACGAAAGAGATAAGCAAAGTGTATGGCAACCATCCTTCTTTCTGTATGCTGGCATGTGGCAATGAGCCTGCCGGAAACTGGGTAAAATGGGTGTCGGAATTTGTGGATTATTGGAAGGAAACCGACTCCCGACGCGTTTACACGGGAGCATCCGTCGGAGGCGGATGGGCTTGGCAACCAAGAAACGAATACCATGTGAAAGCCGGTGCAAGAGGGCTTGGCGAATGGGCACGCCGCGCTCCTGAATCATTGTATGATTTTCGGGCAAAGATAGACACCGTAAGCCAGCCTTATGTATCGCACGAAACCGGACAGTGGTGCGCCTTCCCCAATTTTGACGAAATAGAAAAATACACAGGTGTGAACAAAGCGAAGAACTTTGAGATATTCCGCGACCTTCTGCGTGACAATGGCATGGAATCAAGGGCAAAAGATTTCATGATGGCAAGCGGAAAACTACAAAGCCTTTGTTACAAGCATGAGGTGGAACGCACATTACGCACCCCCGATTATGCAGGATTCCAGTTGCTTGCCCTTAATGACTATTCAGGACAAGGCACAGCCCTTGTCGGTGTGACGGATGTGTTCTTCGATGACAAAGGATATTGCTCATCAAAAGACTTCCGGATGTTTTGCTCGCCAGTTGTGCCGCTTGCCCGTATCCCGAAATTCACCTATAAAAACAACGAACAGTTTGAAGCAGCAATTGAAGTGGCTCAATTTTCAGAAGGGGCAATCAAAGACGCGCAACCTGTTTATAGAATTATCGACACCGCTACATCGGAAGTGCTGGCGGAGGGTAATCTCATGAAGGGCGACATTCCAGTCGGCGCAAACTTTGAAATCGGACAAGTAAAGTTCGACTTGAGCTGTGTGGCCAAACCTTCAAAACTGAATCTCACAGTCTCACTTCCAGGAGTGGATGCCTATCATGACAATGTGGAAAGCCACAACTCATGGGATTTTTGGGTATATCCGGCAGATGTGGCTGACAACAAAGGCTATGTATGGATTACAGACTCTCTTGACGACAAGGCGAAAACAGTGTTGAAAAAAGGCGGAAAGGTGTTGGTATGCGCAGCCGGAAAAATAACCTACGGCAAAGAAGTCGTACAACAATTCACTCCTGTATTCTGGAACACATCATGGTTTAAGATGCGTCCGCCTCACACAACAGGAATCTTTGTGGAGAACACGCATTCCATCTTTGACCTGTTCCCGACCGATTACCACAGTGATTTGCAATGGTGGGAGCTTGTCAATCGCGCACAGGTAATGCAGTTCACAGACTTCCCTGCTGACTTCCAGCCACTTGTGCAGAGTATAGACACATGGTTTATCTCGCGCAAAATCGGCATGTTGTTTGAGGCTGAAGTACTTGGCGGAAAACTTGTGATGACCACTATGGACTTGACAAATAATCTTGACAGCCGTATCGCGGCACGGCAGATGCGTGCTTCCATCTTGCAATATATGAACTCCGACAAGTTTGAACCGCAGTTCAAGATAGACGCAGGACTCATAGAAGATTTGTTCAACAAGGTTGCCCCTAAAGTGGATATGTTTACAAAAGACTCTCCGGACGAACTGAAACCGAAGAAAGTCTTTTAAGAAAGACAAGGGAGCTGTGCCGTACTGAACGGCACAACTCCCTTATTTTGAGAATATGTCTCATAAAAAAATACACACATCAAAAAACAGACAATTATGAAGAAAACAATTACATCATTCGCTCTTGCCGCATTGTTTATAACCGCCGGAGCGCAAAATCACCAATTCGCCTTCGACAAGAAAGTCAAGAATGGAACCCAGATTACAGCCAGCGACATTTATTCTGATTCGAAAGGCTACGGTTATGACTTTATCAACGCTCCGAAGGCTGCCGGAGAGCCATTTTTTTTCTCCGTAGCAGTTCCGGACGGAAACTATAAAGTAACAGTCACTGTCGGATCAAGCAAGACCAAAGGAATGACCACCGTGCGGGCTGAATCACGACGGTTGTTTTTAGAGAATATTCCAACCAAGAAAGGCGAGTTGAAAACCTATTCATTTATTGTCAACAAGCGGAACACAAAGATTGGCGACAATGACAGGGTAAGAATCAAGAAACGCGAGGAATCGAAACTTAATTGGGACGACAAGCTGACAATTGAGATAAATGGAGATATTCCGGCATGTGCATCGATAAGCATTGAACCCGCCGATGCGAACATTCCGACAGTGTGGCTGTGCGGAAACTCGACAGTAGTAGACCAGGACAATGAACCGTGGGCAAGTTGGGGACAGATGATTCCACGTTGGTTCGATGACAGAGTATGCTTTGCCAATTACGCGGAAAGCGGAGAGACAGCCTCCACATTTATTGCCGCGAACAGACTAAAAAAGATTCTCTCACTTATGAAGAGAGGCGACCACATCTTCATTGAATTCGGACATAACGACCAAAAGCAGAAATTTGCGGGAGCAGGCGCATATTATAACTTCGCCACATGCCTGAAAACATTTGTGGACGAGGCACGCAGCCGTGGAGCCATTCCCGTTTTTGTGACTCCGACCCAACGCCGTTCATTCGATTCTAACGGAAAAATTCAGGAAACTCATGCCGATTATCCGGATGCTATGCGATGGGTTGCCGGACGTGAGGGAGTCCAACTGATAGAACTGCACGACATGACACGCACATTCTATGAGGCGATGGGAGTGGAAGCCTCCAAACAAGCTTTTGTGCATTATCCTGCAGGCACTTATCCGGGACAGACAAAGGACTTTGCTGACAACACTCATTTCAATCCGTATGGAGCATACGAAATATCAAAGATGATTGTAGAGGGAATGAAGCAGCTCAACCTCCCTCTCGTTGAATATCTGCGTGATGACTATAAAGAGTTCAATCCGGCAACTCCCGACCCGAGGGACGAGTTCCATTGGAACGACTCTCCGTTTACAGAAATCGCCAAGCCTGACGGAAACTGATTATTGTGCCTAACGACACTATACAAAAAAAAGAAACCAAATCGAATTTGCGACCAACAGATTCGATTTGGTTTCTTTTATGCCTGTTTTTATAAGACCTCAGTAATATCTCCCCGGTCTGCAACGTTCCGAAAAGACATCCTCAAACATGATGTCAGTTGAAATAGTACAAGAATGTAGCCACTCCTTCGAGAGCAGGCTTCTTGGCATCTTTAATTTCTATTCTGAACTTGATTTCAGCCTTGCAAGTGCCACGCAAGTTGACTATCGACTGAAGAGTGGTCACCAGACGGACACTGCTACCTGTAACTACAGCCTGTCCGAACTTCATTTTGTCCATACCGTAATTGACCATCATCTTCAAGTTGTTCACTTGAATAATCTGATCCCAAAGATAAGGGAGCAAGGACAGGGTAAGATAGCCGTGTACAATAGTAGACTTATAAGGGCTTTCCACTTTGGCACGCTCCACATCCACATGTATCCATTGATGATCAAGTGTTGCATCGGCAAACAGGTTTATACGTTCCTGGTCCACTTGCAACCATTCAGAAGTACCCAATACTTCACCCAGATGAGAAGCAAACTCATCATAGGAGTTGACAATTAACTTTTCCATTTTATAATGTTCTGCTGTTTGTTGTATTTGCTTTATCAGTCTTTCAGAGAATATACCACATCCATTATCTTCTTGCCCAGCTCATCAGCCTCCTCCATTGTGGAAGCCTCGCTATAGACACGTATGATAGGCTCGGTATTCGATTTGCGCAAGTGTACCCACTTGTCCGGGAAATCAATCTTCACACCGTCAATATCATTAACCCTCTCATTCTTGTACAGTTCCTTCACACGTTCAAGAATGGCATCCACATTAGTCGATGCATCAAGGTCAATACGGTTCTTGGCAATAAAATATTCAGGATACGATTTCCTTATCTCGCTCACTTTCTTTCCCTCATGAGCAAGGTGGCTCAGGAACAATGCGATTCCGACCAAAGCGTCACGTCCATAGTGAGCGGCAGGATAAATGACTCCGCCGTTACCCTCGCCGCCAATCACAGCATGAGTGTCTTTCATTTTTGTGACGACATTCACCTCGCCTACCGCCGCCGCATTATATGCGCCACCGTATTTTACGGTGACATCACGCAATGCGCGTGTGGAACTGAGGTTGCTTACGGTATTTCCCGGAGTATGCTTAAGTATGTAGTCCGCCACTGTCACGAGCGTGTATTCCTCGCCATACATGGTTCCGTCCTCACTGATGAATGCCAGACGGTCAACATCCGGGTCTACGACAAAAGCGACATCGTGTCCACCCCGCGACATCAGTTCCATTATGTCGGACAAGTTCTTCTCCAACGGCTCTGGATTATGCTGGAAATCGCCGGTAGGCTCCGCATAGAGCGGAGTAACCGCCTCCACCCCAAGTTGCTCAAGCAGCATCGGAAGTATGATACCTCCCACAGAATTGATGGAATCGAACGCCACCTTAAAGCGGGCGCGACGTATGGCCTCCACATCAACAAGATCAAGCCCGAGCACCATATCAATGTGCTTTTGGTTATAAGTGTTGTCCTCCGAATAATGTCCGAGATGGTCCACATCGGCATACTCGAAATCTTCTGCCTCCGCAATACGCAGGATTTCATTTCCTTCCGTTGCATTCAGAAACTCGCCTTTCTCGTTCAGCAACTTCAAAGCATTCCAATGACGCGGGTTATGGCTCGCCGTGATGATGATGCCTCCACATGCACCTTCCATAGTAACAGCGATTTCCGTGGTCGGTGTCGAAGCCAATCCGATATTGACCACATCAAACCCCATTCCCATAAGAGTGCCGCACACCACGTTTTTCACCATCTCGCCAGAGATACGCGCATCCCGCCCCACAACAATCTTATTGCTTGTGATGCCTGTTGTGCGTCGGATGAGAGTGGCATACGCAGACGTAAACTTAACTATATCAAGCGGATTGAGTCCTTCTCCCGCCTTGCCTCCTATCGTTCCGCGAATTCCGGAAATTGATTTTATTAGTGACATTATATTGACTGTTTTTTTATGATACAAGCTGTTTACCTTCCCAACTGATAAGTTATCTCATAATAACAAGGCAGCACATACCGCGAAGCATTGGTAGTGCCCGAAGAATGCGGCACGATAACGCGCACCTTTGCCGTTCTGCCCGCATTTCGTGTCAGACGGATGAAGTCGAGCGGTTTGAGCCATCCGGAAGGAACAGTAGAATTGTAAGTGGACAACATATACCCCTCAGTGAAAGAGGCTGTGTACGTCCTTCCCCGATGCACATACTTGCACAACATTTTGTCTACTATCGCCGGTGTGTAGATATTTCCGCCAATAGTGTCTCCAGCCTCAATGTCGTATTCCATATAACGGCACAGAATCTGCTTGCTTACTGTACTGTCGGGAAATTCCTTAGACATCTCCACCATTGTCTGCCCCTCGCCTTTACGGACAATCTGCATGTAGACACCATCGTCCTCAAACAGCACGAATTGATTTTTCGTTGTATCGGTGACGGAATCCTGTGCATAAAATTCAGATTCGGTAATGACATTTATTTTGCCCACAAAGTCATTGTTGTCAAGAAAGCTGCGTATGGCTTTCTTTTCCTTGTTCTTCATGTCCGCATATGTCTCTCCATCGTCGCACGACTGGAAAAGAGTCATAGCCGCACCTACCGCAGTAAGGACTAATGCGAAAATTATTAATTTCTTCATATCTGAATTTTGGTATTTGAACGTTATATATTCTCTTTTGCTCTATTGGAGAAAGCCTGACGACATCTCCCAATAATTTCTGCAAACTTACGGAAAAACGCTGGAAAAAACGAATAAAACAAGGAGAAAGGGAAGAATATACTTTTGAAGAAAGCGGGATTCCGACTTTCTGTCTGGTTTTTCTGGTTCATCCGGCATTTCAAGTGGTGTTGTTTTTGTTTATATAAAGTTGAGTCTTGATGTAGGCGATTTTTTGCTGGTGAATCTGACAGGTTGTTTATTTTGTAAATATGCTCTTACTGAGTTTTTGATATATATAGACAGAATTATTGACTTTTTGCAAGCGTGTTTTTAGTGTGTTTAGACAGACTCCTCCGTCACTTCGTGACACCTCCCCGAACTTAGCGCAAAAGCTATACACCTGTCAATCAACACATTAATTTCTCCGCCAACATGGTATCCAGGTTCCTCCTCTAAGTTAGAGGAGGTGTCACGAAGTGACGGAGGAGTCTGTTCATAACAATAGCAAAACATTAAAATACATGACAAATTGATATGTTAAACCCCATCTCCGTAGAATCGCCTCAAAATGAACCGGACTCAACCTCGGTTGCAAAAACGCGATTCTACGGAGGCTTTTGAGTCTTGAGTTTCAAGTGGACAAATAGAACAATCCGACCGACTAAAAGATATAGAAAATCAACCCCAAACACACCTTTCCCACCCAAAAGCCCAACAAAAGCCAAAATTACAAGGTGCTGAAAATTTATTTCCAAGGCACACTGATTTTTT
>JAMPEL010000053.1 GCA_023665185.1 Roseburia sp. | reverse complement strand
ACACAAAGATACACAGAAAATTTGATATAAACTAATTTTCAACATCTACTTATTAAATAGATTCATATTATGAAAGGAATAGTAATTGGTATGGGAGAAGCTCTTTGGGACATTCTCCCCGAAGGAAAGAAAATAGGCGGTGCTCCTGCTAATTTCGCCTATCATGTCTCTCAATTTGGGCTTCCAAGTTGTGTGGTAAGTGCGATTGGCGATGACACACTCGGACATGAGATTGTAGAAAACTTCACATCTAAAGGTCTTGCGTACCAAATTGAAACAGTACCTTATCCCACTGGAACTGTGCAGGTGGAGATAGACCGGGCGGGTGTGCCTCAGTATGAGATAAAAGAGAATGTGGCATGGGATAATATTCCTTATACAGCCATGCTTGAGCGGCTTGCGGAAAAGGCAAAGGCAGTATGCTTCGGATCTCTTGCTCAACGTAATGTTGTGTCACGCAACACAATCAACCGTTTTATTGATGCGATTCCCGCAGAAAATGAACCGTTAATAGTGTTCGATGTCAACTTGCGTCAGGGGTTTTATAACAAGGAGATACTCTGCAATTCCATGAAGCGTTGCAATATCCTCAAGATTAATGATGAGGAGCTTGTGACAGTGAGTCGCATGTTTGGATATCCTGACATTGATTTTCAGGACAAATGCTGGATTCTTCTCGGCAAATACAACCTCCAGATGCTTGTCCTCACATGTGGTATTAATGGTAGTTATGTGTTTACACCGGGAAACGTATCGTTCTATCCCACTCCAAAAGTTGAGGTTGCTGACACTGTTGGTGCAGGAGATTCTTTTACAGCCGCTTTTATATCGAGTATATTGAAAGGTAAAACTGTTGCGGAAGCTCATTTCTGCGCAATGCAGACCTCTGCTTATGTCTGTACAAAGAAAGGTGCGATGCCTGTTCTCCCGTCTGGGTTTACAGACTGAGGTATATCCAAGAGACATGAGAGATTAAGAAATAACTCTGCGGTTCTATAAATACAATAGAATGGCTGTCCAAAGTCACTTCTAACTTACAGAATTCTCAAAACCGTACTGTGGTTTATAAAAACTACACTGCGGTTTACAAAAAACACAGTGCTGTTTTGAGATTTTTGCACGCAAGAAATCGATTGTCTTCATAATGATTTTTCAAGTCCGCCGCACTGATTTCTCAAATCTGTAGTGCGGAGAATTTGAATTCTTGCACACCAGTCCGCCTTTTATGTTGCAGAAAATAAGAAGTCCGTAACGAAGCGCGGACATTATTATATTGGTATGAATACTGTATAGCTGTATGTATGCCGGACAATATTGCGTGTAGTGACTTGATTTGTCAGAAAAAGAAAGCAGGAAGCAAACACCAATTAAAAGTGTTTACTCCCTGCTCTGTTATTTAGGAAAATAAGTTCCGCTTTTTGATGAAGATTTATTTCTTCTTCATTGCTGCATAACGGTTCATGAACTTATCTACACGACCTGCTGTGTCTACCAACTTAGCCTTTCCTGTGTAGAATGGGTGAGAAGTGCTGGAAATTTCGATTTTTACAACCGGATACTCCTGACCCTCGAAAATTTCAGTTTCTGTTGCCTTGCAACAAGAACGAGAAAGAAACATATCGCCGTTTGACATGTCCTTGAAGATTACCGGACGATAGTTCTCTGGATGAATACCTTTTTTCATTTTACTATTATTGCTTTTATATTTTTATTCTGTGCAATGGTTGTGTATGGCACGCTTTTTCGCTGCAAAATTACGACTTTTATTATTGATTGCCAAAGAAAAGCCTATACTTTTTATTCTAAGAACTCATATTTACGTGTATTTTTTATTCCTGCACATCCCATGTATTTTTCTGCGCACCCTGATAATTTGACTTTCCTTCCTATGTTTTTAGGGTTGCTTTTTAGATTAAGTGCGTTTCTTGCCGCCAGATAGGACGTGTTGGAGGATAGTTGTACCGGGACACATTGGGTATAGTCCGTTTCCAAAGGACTGTCTGCAATAAGTATATTGGTTTCTTTTGAACCTGCCGCAAAGACCGCGCTTTTTTCTGTCAGTTTTGTGCCGTTTATGTAGCCGACAATATATCCGGCTATCCAGCTATTGCTGATAGACGCTCCTCGCTCTATAATAAATTGTCCCACATCTCCTGTTGTCAAGTCTGCAACCCAATAGGGGGAGTCTTCATAACCGTCATGCAGAATCTCCAGTTCTTCATTATTATTGTCCTCTTTTGGGGTGTCCTTGTCAGTATCAGATTGGTTGTTGTCCTCATCCTCTCCATAATCAGGTACAGGAGAAGGGACAGTTGGGTCATCTTCCTCTGTTCCGGAATTATCTCCGGGCTTGTCTTTGTCTGTGTCGGTCTTTTCCGTGTTGTTGTCCCCGTACTCAGGCACTACAAGTTTTTCGCATCCGCCCAATATTGCCGATACAAATAACAAGACTGCAAAAATATAATCTCCCCTTTTCATATAATAAAATTTTATTGCAAATAAACGGAAAAAAAAGGATTTTATAGAGGAATTTGTAATTTTGTTTTGGCAAGAGGATTTTTTAAGAAAAAAATGATTTAACTTTGTGGGTGTTAAAGAAGAAATGACAAAAATTTTTGTTGATTAAATTAATTAAACGATTATGGTAAATTACAAAGAATTGGGTCTTGTAAATACAAGAGACATGTTTGCAAGAGCTATTAAGGGAGGTTATGCTATACCGGCATTCAACTTCAATACAATGGAGCAGATGCAGGCTATCGTAATGGCAGCAGTAGAGACTAAGTCTCCGGTTATCATGCAGGTATCAAAAGGTGCAAGAAACTATGCTAACGCTACAATCCTTCGTTATATGGCTGAAGGTGCAGTGGCATACGCTAAGGAGCTTGGCTGTGAGAACCCTGAGATAGTTCTTCACCTTGACCACGGTGACAGCTTTGAGCTTTGCAAGAACTGTATTGATATGGGATTCTCTTCTGTCATGATTGACGGTTCTTCAAAGCCTTACGAAGAGAATATCGCTCTTACTAAGCAGGTTGTTGAGTACGCTCACAAGTATGATGTGACTGTTGAGGCTGAGCTTGGTGTGCTTGCTGGTGTTGAGGACGAGGTTGTTGCTGCTGAGTCTCACTACACTAAGCCTGAAGAGGTTATCGACTTCACAACTAAGACTGGTTGCGATTCTTTGGCTATTTCAATAGGTACTTCTCACGGTGCTCACAAGTTCACTCCAGAGCAGTGTACACTTGTGAACGGTGTGCTTGTTCCGCCACCATTGGCTTTCGATGTTCTTGCTGAGATTGAGAACAAACTTCCTGGTTTCCCAATTGTTCTTCACGGTTCATCTTCTGTTCCTATGGAAGAGGTTGAGACAATCAACAAGTTCGGTGGTAAGCTTGAGGCTGCAATCGGTATTCCAGAGGAGCAGCTTCGTCAGGCATCTAAGTCTGCTGTATGTAAGATTAACATTGACTCAGACTCACGTCTTGCAATGACTGCTGCTATTCGTCAGACTCTTGCTGAGAACCCAGGCTACTTCGACCCACGTCAGTATCTCAAACCTGCTCGTGACAACATGAAGAAGATGTATATTCACAAGATTGTGAACGTACTTGGTTCTGACGGTAAGCTGGCTAAGTGCTAAGTAAATTATAGAATCGTCTGTACAGACGATTGAAAACATTCCGGATATTTGTCTACAAGGCGAATATCCGGATTTTTTTTGTATGAATGTTGGGGTTTTCTTGTATGAATATCTGTAATATTTTCTATTGAATGTCGGTGTATGCAGCGCAGAACGGAAAGCGTTCTGACGGCTCTGCATTGTAGAACGCTGTTATTTGTTTTCCGCCCCACAATATGGACATGTACCTTTTTTATGTAGCCGATGCTCGCAGTTGCCGCAAATATAAGGCTGGCGGATAAACCTGAAGTAAACGAATAAGGTGAGCAGTAGAAACAGCGGCAAGAAGATATAGCCGACAAGATACAGTGTAGTCCAGCTTATGAATAGGTACACAATCATTGCCACTCCTGTCATCTCAAGCAGATAAGTGATGCCGGAAAGGGCATGGAAATGGCGGTACACCTCTTCTATGACAGCGATGAAAACGACTGTCATTAGCCATACGCTGATAACAAGTGCCGCCATGATATTCGGCAACTCAAAAGGATTAAGTGTGGGATGAAAATAGAACTCTTGCCAAAATTCAGGCAGAAAATTCTGTACAGTAGCATATAATGAGGCAGTGACAGCTACCAGCATGAGAAACAAAGGCGGATAGAAACTGTCCATTTCCCCGAATTTGATTATTTGCAGCTTCTTGTGGCTTGCCCGCCGGATAAGAAAGCATATAATGCCGATACCGACAATTGCCGACATCCATATGCTGCGGCTTCCGGTCATGGCATCAAGAAGTTTGGATATGGGGTCGTCGGGGACAGCTCCTTCCAAAAGAACAGTCTCGGAAATCCATCCCATTGTCATTTGGTCGCGTGCCACTTTCACCCATATTGTGTCGATGCTGTCGTTTAAGGTTGATTTTATGTCTGCCACTACAAGGAAGTCACCGCAATAAACGATACATGTGTCGGTAATCATGTCGCCTTCTTTGGGGATAAGCACAAGAGAGTCAGCCTTTACACAGAAATTGAAATTCTCATCGTAATGGTGTACCAGTCGGAAATATAGGGAGTCTATCTGTTGCCGGGTCAGCTCTGTGACCACACTGTCCGTTTTCGGAACAAGCAGACTGTCTTCCGTGTGTCCTGACATTTGTCCGTTCTCATGGAGTTTGTTTGAGGTACACGCAAAGAATGTCAGTGCGGACAATAATATATGTATGAGATGGGCAAATTTCATATCTGGCACGGAGAAAAGGGAGGTTTTATTATTCGTTTATCAGTTTCATAATGCATTTCTTACAGTCAAATTCAAGTCTGAAACGCTTCCCGTTGGCGAGGCTCAGATAGAACGGCTGCGGATATGGCGCGGAGCGGTGCTGGCGCGAAGGGCACCATCCCATGCTGTAGCGCAGGCAGTGACGGCAGAACATGACCGGCACACCGGAAGGATGTCCGATTTCAAAAGCGGGTTCAATGGCTTCTACCCCATGCTCCGTGTAGAATGCCCTTGCAAGGTTGTTCATCACATTGCCGAGATAGGTGATATGCGAAGGTTTTTCCGTCGGATACGGGTGGGATGTGCGCAGCTGTGTTTTGCGGCGCAGCGGATGAAACTTCATGCGCTCTTCTGTCATAAGCCGGACAAGTTGTCTTTTCCATTCACCGAGGAGCGATGACGGAAGAAACCAGTTCTTCGAGTACAGTATGTTCAAAGAACGCAGTTTGAAAGGTGTGCCCCCTAATTTTGACAACTGACGCTCTATATTTTCTTTTTGATGGGAACGTGCCAGTTCCTTGTCGGCTACTGCCGCGTGGAGCACGGCTGTGCATCCGTCATCGTCCGACATGGAAATGCAGAATCCTTTTTCTGTCTCATCAACGGATATATCGACAGGAATGAATCGCTCTGCGCTGCTTTGCGACAGTGTTTTGTCGAAACGTTGGTCGAAGTTGCGGTATAACCTTGTTCCTGTTCTGAGCATACGCGGCATCTCAAGAGGGTAGAGCCTGCCGTTGTCGGTCTTGTTCACACGGAAACCATGCAGCTGGTGCCCGTTCTCATCAATGAAACACAAACCGTCGCCGTTGGAGAACGATGCGGTTCCTGCCACAGTGAAACATCTGTCGTACACGTCTTTCACCTTACCGACAAATTCTCCCATTGCTTTCGGTGTGTCAAATGAGAAAATCTCCTCGTTGCGGCCATAGAGAAAGTAGTGGGTGAATCCACGGTTGAAACTTTTTGCCACATCAGGAGTGAAAGACAGTTTTACCTGTCCTGAAGATGCGCGTACATATTTGTCGGGATTGCGCTTGATGACAGCGTCTATGGCACGGCTGTAAGCTGCTGTCACATTCTTTACATACCCCGTGTCTTTGAGTCTGCCTTCTATCTTGAACGATGACGCACCTGCTTCCAGCAAGTCCTCCAAAGAATCAATCTGACAAAGGTCTTTCAGTGAGAGAAGGTGTTTGCGGCGGATGATTTTTTTGCCGTCAGCGTCCTCAAGGTCGAACTCCATGCGGCATACTTGGGCGCATTCTCCCCGGTTGGCACTGCGTCTGAACCCTGATTCGCTGATATAGCAGCGTCCGCTATAGCTGACACACAGTGCGCCGTGGACAAACACTTCGAGCCGGGTGTCCGGACACTCGCGGTGGATTTCCTTGATTTCGTCAAGCGAAAGCTCACGGGCAAGGACTATCTGCTCAAAACCTGCCTCATGGAGAAAGCGTACTTTCTCTACGGTGCAGTTGTCCATTTGAGTACTTGCATGAAGCTCTATCGGAGGCAGATTAAGCTTCATCAGTCCCATATCCTGAATGATGAGCGCGTCGACTCCCGCTTCATAAAGCTCATGAATCAAGTGCTCGGCCTCCGGCAATTCGCTGTCGCTGAGTATGGTATTTACGGTCACATATACTTTTGCCTTGAACAGGTGGGCATATTCCACAAGCCGTGCAATGTCAGCCACACTGTTTCCAGCGGCAGCCCGTGCGCCAAACCGTCCTGCGCCTATATACACAGCGTCCGCTCCGTGACGTATTGCCTCAATACCGCATTCCGCATTTTTTGCAGGAGCCAGCAGCTCAATGGTACGCATATATACTTATTCCTTTATGTCGTTGATGTTGAACGGAGTTTCCTGATAAACATAATAGTTCAGCCAGTTGGAGAACAGCAGGTTGGCATGTGCGCGCCAGCGTACCACCGGAGGGTTTGCCGGATTGTCATTCTCGTAATAATTGACTGGCATCTTGATGGGAAGACGTTTAGAAAGGTCGCGCTTGTATTCTCCGTCAAGAGTGTAAGGAGCATACTCGGAGTGCCCTGTAATGAAGAATTCCCTTCCTTCGCGTGCCATGACGATATGCACTCCCGACTCTTCTGACTCAGATATGATTTGCAAGGCTTCCACCTTCTCTATGTCTGCGCGGCGCACTTCGCTGTGTCGGCTGTGAGGTGCGAAAAACTCATCGTCAAACCCTCTGAATATCGGCAGTTGGGGTTGCAAGGCGCGATGGCGGAACACTCCGAAAATCTTTTCGTTGGTGGAGTATTTGGGAATGCCGTAGAAATGATAGAGAGCAGCTTGTGCCGCCCAGCATATGTATATGGTGGAGGTTACGTTGTGATGCGCCCATTCAAACACCTCTTTAAGCTCGTTCCAATAAGTAACTTCCTCATAGTCCATCTGTTCGAGTGGCGCGCCGGTGACAATAAGACCGTCATATTTTTCCTTTCTCATCTGCTCGAAGTCGCGATAGAAAGCCATCATGTGCTCGATAGGCGTGTTTTTTGATGTATGGCTTTTTATCTTCATGAACTCAATCTCGATTTGTAAAGGAGTGTTCGACAATATACGGATGAAGTCAGTCTCAGTCGTTATCTTTATAGGCATAAGATTAAGAATGGCTATTCGTAGCGGACGAATGTCCTGTGTGTTGGCACGTGTCGTGTCCATTACAAATATGTTCTCTTTCTTCAGCAATTCTATTGCTGGAAGTCTGTCGGGTAATGTTAACGGCATCTTTAGTCTTTTCGTTTTTTGTTATTCTGTGCAAAAGTACATAAAAACAGTGAGATTATGGGAGTTGTGCTGCAAAATAATCTGTTGCGGGGTGTGGGCATTGCCGCAGGATGGATTTTTGGCATGGCTGCAAGGTGGAGTTTTTGTGGATAAGGCTGATGGTATTGAATGATTAATGGAATTGTCTGTTTTTTATGTCATTGCGGCATCTTGATGAACTGAAATATGTGTTTGCTGCCAAAATTATGACATTTTGATATGTTAAAACCCGGTGCCCGTAGAATCGCTCAAAATCAACCAGACTCCACCGAGGTTGCAAAGACGCGATTCTACGGGGCTTTAATTTTTCTGAAATTGGGATGTGAAAATAGAACAGTTCTGAAGGATAAAAGAATATAAAATTGTCCAAAAGCGAGACTTTTCTAAAATTACAAGGTGCTGAAAATTTATTTTCAGCGTACACTAATTTTATTTGCAAGGCGCACAAAATTTATTTTCAAGGCGCACCAGTTTTGAAAAGCCCGTTTTTTGACCCAAAAACGACCGTTTTTCAAGCAGATTCTCTCAAATACACCACAACTCCCTTTTTAATCCCCTGAAAAACAAAAATGGATTTTGAACCCGAAAAATGACGATTTTAAGTCCATATTTATGTAACTCGCTGATTATCAATACATCCTATTTTGATCTGCTCCCTGCGTTTTTAATCAAAAACTGCTTCGTTTTAGTAAAATAGCATTTGGTTGAAAATCAGATAGTTATATCAATTGCTGCCGATTCTTGTTCGTCTCGGACAGCGGGAAAGCCGTCGAAATGTTAAAATTGGACGTGCTTTTTCAACTGACATTATGTCAATCGAGGTGAAGAAATATTTTGTATATGAACATACACCGTAGATTGTCTGTTTTCAGAATAAAGATATAGTGGTACAAACAAAATAGTGCGTTGCGATGAAATTTTTTTCTTATATGCGGAGGAAATGGTGGATTCCTTTCAAAATAGCGAAAGAGACATTTAATGGTGTGGTTGAGGACAATGTGACACGGTTGAGTGCCTCGTTGGCTTTTGCCACGTTGTTCTCCATCATACCGTTTTTCTCGTTGCTCATCACCATTGGGGCATGGTTCGACATAGACCTTACAGGGCAGCTTTATGAGCAATTGGAACCGGTGGTTGGCAGAGAGGTAATCTATGCCTTTCAGTCGGTCATTGAGAATGCGAGGCAGACTGAAGGATGGTCTGTCGCTACTGTGGTGAGCATCTGCGTGTCGGTGTTCGGCGCCACCACTGTGTTTGCGGAGATACAAGGCTCACTTAATACTATATGGGGAATAAAGGCTGTTCCGAAAAAGGGATGGCTCAAATTCCTGAAAAACCGTCTGCTGTCTTTCTCCATCATTCTTATATTTGCGTTTATCATGCTGGTGACATTCAGTGTGACGAATCTAATAACGAAATTGAGCTATATTCTGACCGAGAATAATCCGCTTGTCGAGAAGTGGGTGGTGATGGTTGTTGGTTTGGTGATGAATATAGTAGTGACCGCATCCGTGTTCACGCTGATATTTAAGGTGCTTCCAGATGCGAAGATAAAAGTAAGGGATGTCTGCATCGGCGCGCTGGTGACAACCGTTCTGTTGATAGCCGGGCAATGGGGCATCTCGTTCTATATCGGTGTGGCAGATGTGGGCAGTGTGTATGGTGCGGCGGCATTCATGGCTATATTCATCACTTGGATATATTATTCGGCAATTATAATATACACCGGTGCGGAGTTCACGAAAGCATGGGCTAATGAGCTTGGGGGAAAAATCGTGCCCGATGAGTATGCTGTGGCGGTAAGGGCGGTTGAGGTGCGTTTTTAAGAGGGGTTGGAAAAGCATTTTGCCTGCCGATTTAAAACAGAATAAAAACCTGTCAAATACTCAGCGAGATATTTGCAGGTTTTTATTTCTAACATTTCTATGGTTTACGTAATTCTAAAGAAAATGAGTGCGTACCGTCACGGTGCATTCTCTATTTTGTTATGAGTAAAGATTTCTTTGTTATGAACAATGTTTCAACAACTTTGTTTTCACGATGCAAAATTACATTCTTTTTTTTCTATATGCAATACTCATAAATCATGAAAAATGTTGTGTTTCTGCATGATAAATAAGTAGGGAAATACTCATTTTCCATTAGTGTATACTTTTCAGCATGTCGTTTTGCTCCGTTTCCATGCTTGTGGGTATGACGTTCAGGATGGTTATCCTGCGTAACTGTGCATGCCTCCGAGCAGATAGTTGACCCCGAAATAGGTCATGATGACGCTAAGAAATGCCGCTACCATATATATATGGAAGAATTTTTCGCGGCGGAATGCCGGGAAGGTGGAGTGGTGGAACGCAAATCCGTAGACAAGCATGGTGATAAGTGCCCATACTTCTTTGGGGTCCCAGCTCCAGTAGCTTCCCCATGACACGTTGGCCCATACGGCTCCGAGAAAGATGCCTGCTGCCAGCATAAAGGTGGCGGGGTACAGCATCAGTCGGCTGAGTATGGTCAGCGTGTTGATTTGTGCCTGTCTGTCCTTTTCTGTCTTTGGGTCGGAATGTTCTGGTTTGTTGTGGCGCATCAGACACAATGCGGTGATGCCATTGAGCATGATGAATGCAAACAGCGAATATGAAACCATTATCATCGACACGTGACTGCTCAGCCAGGGTGATATGAGTACGGGCATAAGCGGGGTTATCTGAGGATTGATTTCTCCGAGATGGCTCACAAGGAGTACAAATCCGGAAAGTAGGAATCCGAAGGGGAGCGTGAACGGGAACTTCCTGTGTAGCGTGCATGAGATGAGCAGCGTGCACAGTGCGATGAACTGCATGGTCTCGAATCCGTTGTTCAGAGGTATGTTGCCCGATATGTACCAGCGCAGGCTGTATCCTGCAATATGGAAGAGTGTGACGATATGGAGCGAATAACTTCCCGCTCGGTATATGTGATGCGTATACAGCTTGTTCTTTTTGTCGCTGTGGAGCATGGTGTACAGCATGGTGAGAAAAAGCAGTATTCCGACAGTAAGATTGAATATGAATAGAATTTTGCTGAAGGGAATGCTGTTATAGAGCAGCTCGGCTTTGATTTTGTTGTCGGAGAGAGGTCGGAGACTGCCGTCTTCCGGCAGAGGCTTTATAAGGGTTCCGTTGGTGAGCATAAGCAGTATCCCCACTTTCTCGTCCGCTTCCTTGATGGCTTTCTCCAGTTGGTTGTGGCTTCCCTGATGTTCTTTATACAGTTCGTTGAGCCGGTAATTGCCTTTCGCGTCAAAAAAGTCGGTGAAACTTGCCAAATCTGTTTCCAGTCCGAGCGCCTTGCCCAATGTCTTGTTCTTTATCTTTATCATCTTGACATTCTGCCACTCTTCGGGGTAAAGCATCCAGCTAATTATCACTTGCTCTGCCGACAGTCCGTGGAAAGAGTCGTCTCCCGTAAGTTTTTGTACAAAATCCCGTGCGAGCGTATTCAGTGGGGCTATCCTGTCATTGTAGATGATTTGTTTGCTTTTGTATTTTTCCGCTTGCTCCGCTTTTACAACAGCTACAGGGGGGACTGTTCCTGAAATGTTTGCTTTTGCGTAGCCTGACGGGCATGACAGCGTGAAAGCGATGAGACCGATGAGAAACGTGCCTCCGCGCTTTAGTGCCGGATGCCTCAGCAATCTGCGGAAGCTTTCTCTTTTCGATACGAGTGTGAGAAGCATGGAGAGGGCAAGCAGTGCGTATCCTGTATACGTAATGCCGGTGCCCCACGGATCATAGTTTACAGTGAGCCAGCTTCCTTGATAATCCTCGTCATAGGAAGTCTGGTATAGTCTGTATCCGTTGTGTGTGGATATATTGTTCATGGATATTTCCGCGCTTTTCAGTTTGTTTCCTTTTGTGTCAGTCAGTGTGACATGGCTGATAAAGTCGGATGGTGCTTCTGTCCCCGGATAGTATTTTATTTTGAAACTGTCGAGACAGAGCACAAAAGGCAGTGCCTCTATGCCTTCTTCCGGAATGTTGAAGGTTCGTTCCGGAAGGTTCTGGCGCAGATGGACGACTCCTTTGCGGCTGGTCAGCGCGGTGGTCAGCGCACCGCATAGAATGAGCAGCAGCGATGAATGGAGCAGCAGTACTCCCGCACGTTTCCACAACTTGCATTTAAATATTGCCCAAAGGGCAAATACGCTCACCGCTCCCCACAGAATCCGGAACCATAGTGTGGAGTAGATATGCTGTATGACGAATTGTGTGCTGTGACAATCTTCTACAATTGTGGCTGCTCCTATGATTATAGCAATGAGGAGGAGGAAGAAAAAGGGGATTTTGTTGAGATTAGTCATTAAGTGTGTATCTGTGGATAATGTGAGATGAAAAATGGTGATTTGTCAGCTTTACACATAAAGAGCACATAGAACAAAATTTTTGCCGGCCGGGAAAAGACCGGGTTTATGTTCTGTGTGCTCTTTTGAGTAAGTAAGCGTATGGTTAGAAATCTCTGAATTGCGGGTTATTCCGTTCTGCCACCGCAATGCACTCCATTTCTATCAGCCAAGTAGGGCGGCATACGGGAGCGAGCGTAATGACATGAGGGGTGTCGGGAAAACGCTTCTCAAACATTTCTTTCACCGTCTGGTAGTCGGCTGCGTCGCGCAGATAGACTATCATCTGCATTACATCGCCGAATGTGACGTTGGCTTCTTCAAGAAGCTTGTCGACATTTTCCCACATGCGCTCTGTTTGTTTCACTATGTCGCCGATGTGCAGCACCTCGCCTTTGTTGTTGATGCTGGCTGTTCCGGAAATGAATACATGGGCGCGGTCTCCATATTCCATAAGTGTGCCGCGTTCAAATGTCACTCCATATTCATAAGTCGGATTGAGATGGGTCGGCGCATAGAGGTAACGCTCCTGTTCCTTTTCAAATCCTGTGACGGCATATGTGCCCATTTGTACCAGTGCGCGGGTATCGGCAGGAAGTCCACCTATACCAGTGCTGGAAATGTAGTGTGTCTTTTCAGTAAGTCCCTGCTCTTCAAAATTTTCTTTCCGCGCCTTGACCATTCCCGCATATTGGGTGTCTACGTCACGGACAAAGAACCATGTGCGTATGCAGTTGTCCGCAAGAGTGGCATTAAAATACTGAAGAGCTTCCTCATAACTGATGAGAAGGCTTTCCGTCTGCCATGCAGAGTCGCCCTTGTGCTCGTGCATTCCCATTTTCCACAGGTGGCGGTAACCATTGTGCTCACAGACAATCATGCCGTTCTCGTTTGCCACCTTGCTTCCCTTTTGGAGATAAATCCATACGGCTATTTTGCTTCCGTCAAGAGGCGGCTGCTGTATGATTGAAATGGCGCAGTCCGGTTCTTTCTTCATTATCGGCTGCTGGTTGGTCGAGTCGCTCAGAAAATAACGCTTGAGTATTACGCTGGAATCTTTCAGCTCGTCCAACAGGCTTACCCTGTCTTCGGCAAGATAAATTCGTGCCAGTTGGCCTTCAAACAGTTCCTTGCGTGGCTCGACATGAAGCATGATATGATATTCTTCGATTTTTCCGGATGGAGTGTATTCCGACAGTTCAGCTGTCACTCCAAGGTCATCCCAGTATATTTTCTTCGTTTCCATATAGGTTTTCTGTTTCTTCTGTAAATGAGTTTTTATGAAGCGTTGGAGAATGCGTTCCGGCTTGCATTGCCTGAGTCATCCACTTGCATGGCAAATCATTCGTTTGCCCCGTGGTCTATCCAATCGTCAATAATCTGGAGCTTCTTGTCTGTATTAATCATGTCCTCATGATTGAACTTCAGTCCTGTCTCGCCGCCTTTGTTAAGCACTCTGTGCAGTACGCTGTTCTTCGAGTCTCCCGGTATGACCAGTGTTCCTCCTTCCACTTTTGTCGATGGTTTTCTGACGAGTGCCTCATGGCTTTTCTCTTCAGTAAGATAGAGTCCTGCCGCAGCAGTGTTAGAGCCTCCGTGACATTGCAGACAAGTGGAGTTGAAAATTTCCTGCTGTATGACGTGGAACATCCCTACATTCTGTTCTCCTACATTGAAAAGGATGGAGTCGTTTCCTTCCGGAACATCCATGCTTTTGAATGTGAGGATTCTCTCACGCAGTATGTTGGTGACGCACAATTCTATGGTCTTTATCTCATTGCTGGTGACAGACAGCGTGAGTTCCACATCCCCGTTGTCCGAAGCCGTTATATTCTTTTGGACAATGGAATAGTTGCTCTCTCCAAATCCGGCAAGTGCCACACTGTAGTTGCTGCTCCAGTTCTTGATACCGTTTATTTTTCCTGTCAGCTTGATGACACGACCGTTATTGTTTGTCGAATACACCTTTTCCTGAATGTCTCCGTCGTCACACGAGGACAGTGTCAGTGCTACCAGACCAAGTGCAAATATAAGACTATTTTTTTTCATATCAGAATGTATATTGTAACAATATTGTAGCTGAGTGTGTAGAGATGCCGAGGTCGTCATTGTCACGGTCGAGCTGCGTGTCATGCCCTGTGCGCCCAATGTATTGGTACATGGCCTGAAGTTTGAGATTGCAACCCTTGAAGAAATAATTGACACCCACAGCCGGCATGTTCAGGAAACCGTTTGTGTCGAGTCCGTTGCGGTTGAAGAAGTCATAGCGGGCTGCCACCTGCACACGTGGAGCTACAAAGTAACCTCCCTGTACGTATCCTCCGAGGTAGTTGTAGCTCTCGTCTATCTTCTGACGGTCGGTAAAGCCTACATTCATATAGTACAGCTCGCCACCCAGATAGAGCTTGTTCTTGAGCATGGCAAACTCAAGTCCGGCGCGATAGTCATTTGTGCTCTCGCTCTCGCTTTCCACGTTGATGCTTGTCGATACTCCTACCATTATCTTGTCTTCGTGCAGGCGGTTAGGATTGCCTTGTGTGGAAGGCATCACTCCCTTCGGCATCCATGTGAATCGTCCGGCATAAAGCATTGAAGGAATATGCCAGTCATCGCTGAATGTTTTTGTTGCAGTATTGACGGAAGCTCCTGTACCGTTGAATATGCCCACTTCATAGCCGTATTTGCCTCCGAGAAGACCATGGATTTCCACACCGAGGTCAAATCCGGTTCCTATATTAGGAGTGACGGCATTAAGAGAGTAGGGGAGTATGACCGCTGCTGTGAGTGAGGTCGGAAGCTGTGGCATCAATGTCTCGCCAAGAGTGGTGAGATAGGCATGGCTGAACGGAGTCTTGAATTTACCTGCGCGGATGGCAAACTCGTCCTTCAACTTGACATCGAACCATGCCTGCTGCAACAGGTTGCCACCGCTTGCCGCTGCATTGAGCGACAAGTTGAAAGTTACTTTATTGAATGCTTTCCCTGTGAATCCGAGCACTGCGTATGGGATTGAGAAACCGGAATTTGCCACATTGTCCTGATTGTATGCCTTATCAAGTCCCTCATCGTCATAGTAATTGAAGTTGGCTGCTGTCTGTACGAGCAGATACGGCTTGAACTCGAAGTCACCTTTCTTTGACTTTACGGTCAGACCGTTGTCGCCATCGAGCGATACGATACCGTTTTCACTTATCTCTTCATGTTGTGCCATTGCCGCAAACGGAAGGGCGGCAAGCATAGCCATTGTCAATATCTTTTTCATTTTGAGTCTTGTTTTGATTGTTATGATTGAATGTTTTGAACTGTATTATAATGGTATTATAGTGATTCGAGGAATTTGATGAGTGCGTCCCTGTCCTCTTTCGGCATTTTCTTGAACAGGTTCTTGGAAGCCTCTCCCTCGCCTCCGTGCCACATTATAGCTTCTGTGAAGTTGCGTGCGCGTCCGTCATGCAGGAAGTAGGTGTGTCCGTTGACTGTCTTTTGCAGTCCGATTCCCCATAAAGGAGTGGTGCGCCATTCGTTTCCCCGTGCAAGGCCGCTCACGTAGTTGTCGTTGAGTCCTACTCCCATGATTTCGCTTCCCATATCGTGCAAAAGGAAATCAGAGTAAGGATGAATTGTCTGGCTGCCAAGCCAAGTGAGCTGGGTACCGTTGAGCAATGTGCTGCCTCGCGGACGTGTGTGTAGTGTGACAGTGTGGCAAAGATGGCATTTTGCCTGATAGAACATTTCCTCGCCGCGTTTCACTGTAGGGTCGTTCACGTTTCTCCGTGCCGGCACTCCCAAACTCTGCATGTAGAGGTCTACATTCTCCATATCTTCCGTACTTACATCAAGTTTGTCGTAGAGCAGTCCCATCATGCTTCCGTCTGTCATTTGTGACTGTCCCTCACAAATTTCCTCGGGATAGCGGCTGTTTGTACAACCCATATCCGAAGAGAATCCAAGCTCTACTGTAAGGTCGGCATGTTGAGCCTTGTTGCCTGAGAGTCCCACACTCAGTATGCCGCGCTCCGTGATATAGTTGCACCGTCCGCTGATTCCGTATTCAGGATAGTTGCTCTTGGCTGCCAGTGCCTCTATTTCGCGGGTGTCGATAGCCATTATTTGTCCCATGCCGACATGGCGCAGCGGTATGCGGACTGTGCAGAACAAGTCTTCCGGACGTATGCTGTCGGCATACCATTCGCTGATGGAATAAGTTGGGTAGCACAGTTCGTAAGGCTCTCCGTCAGGAAACTCAAACTGGTCGTAGTTCCATTCCACGCTTAGTTTGCCTTCCGGCTTTACACCGTATATGGCCTGGTCGTGGAGCACACGTCCGTAATTCTGGAAGAAAGCGCCATTGCGGCGGGTGATGTATATCAGCATGGATGAGAAACCGTAAGGTCCTGAGCCGCCGTCGTTCCATAGCGCAGGCTTGGTGCGTCCGGCATTTCTGTGGCAGCTTCCGCACGAGTATCCGGCATACACAGGTCCGAGACCTCCGCCAAGTCCGTTGCTACTGCTGCGTGCGTCATCATACAACTTGTCTCCTCTGTTGAAACGTTTCTCGTATGTGCCGCTCAACCAGTCTGCGGGAGAGTCGTAGGCAAAAGACGAGTTGATGAAAATGGTAGATGTGCCGGCAGAGAGCGCGTAACCTTCTGGCACGTCTACATCGCGCACATCCATTCCGTCTTCTTCGCACGAGCTGAATAGAATAAGTCCACCTATCAGCAGTGGAGAGATTTTCTGTATTACGTTCATAATCCTTTATTTCATGATGTGGTTGCTTTAGATTTCGGGACAGAAATAGGCCGAAAAAAGCAGAACCCTGTTTAATGCCAAAATGTGCAGGTGAAAATCCTGATGGAAATTCACCTACACTTATTATTGTAGCTTACAGTCTGTCGACTGTTTCTTATTAATTGTCGCTATTGCTCACCTTGCGTGGCACTCCATCTTTGAAGAGGAGGAACTCAAGAGTGTGGAAACCGCGAAGGTTCTGTGCTGCCTCTACCTTATCGTCCTCATCACCGTCAGTCCAGTTCAAATCATTGAATTCTCCTGAGTTGAGCATATTCTTGATTGCTTCCTGGTCGAGAGGCCAAGAGTCCATGTTAGGGTCAAGTCCGAGTGCGTCAACAGGACCGAAAAGGAATGCCTCGCTCTGTTCCCACGGCTTGCGTGCGTTAATCCAGCTCTGTGCTGCCTTTGCAAATGCTGCGTCCGATGGGCTTGTTGTGAATGCCACAATGTCATTGTAAAGAGTCTCGTTGGCTTCTTTCAAGTCTTTGTATGTCGGGAGAATCACGTCATCAACGTATGCCTCGACAATAGTCTTGAGGTCTGTCTCCGCGCTCTTCTGTACGAAACCTCTCAAATCTTCGTCAAGTATTTTCTCAAGGCTTGAGCAAGCGTTCATAGCCTCTACAGTTTCTGAAGACGCGATGTTGTTGCGGAACGGCTGCGGGATAGCCTGAATTGCTTTAGCCGCTGTCTCGATAGCGTTCTTTATATTTGTATCGAGAGTTGGGTTGGACTTCTTTACCAATGCAGAAAGTGAGGTTGTGGCAACTTCTCCGTTGCGAGTTCCATAATAAGAGTTGCGGATAGAATAGATGTTGTTGGTATAGTCATCGCGTGAGTGCCAGCTGTACCATGACTCAACGGCAAATACTGCCTGCTCATACTGCTTACTCATCCAGAAGTCGTATGGCTCGCCGATTTTTGTCTGGCCAACCTCACTGGCGATGTCGCAGCATCCGTCGATAATCTGCTCTATACAGCCTACGTAACTTGTCGTACCTGAAGTCTCAGAGTGAGTCTTGAATGCAGATGCGAAACTTTCACCTCCGTCATAGCTGTTGTTCCATGACTCGTAAAGGGTTGCAGCATCCGATTTAAGAAGTTTCGCTACATTAGTCATGTAGTTGTGCCAGCTCTGGGCATTGCTTGCAGAGTAGTCAATGTTGTGTGTGTCTACTACTACAACCTGTCCGCCATTGTCATTATCATCATCATCGCTGCATGATGTGGCAGTCATTGTCAGTCCCATTGCAAACAGGGCTGCGTAAAAGAATTGTTTTTTCATCTTGTACTTATTATTTTTATTTGTTTTTTACTTCTTGAAGAACCATCCGGTATAAGCCACACCAATGGCAAATTCGTTCTCGCTGTTATATCTGCCTGTGCCGAATACCTTGCCTGTGCCCACCTGACGGGTTGTGTAGTCGGCTTTGACAATGAGGTTTGGAAGCGCGCGCCAGTTCAGACCGGCTGTCCACATGCTTATTTGGTTACGCTTCTCCATTGTCTGCTTTTCCTCTCCCTTCTCCTGCGGATTGTAGTATTCATAGCGTGCGAAAGGATAGATTACAGGCACACGGTTGTCGTTGAAAATGCCTTGAAGGTTCAGACCCACCTCGGCTGCATAGCTTACAGCCTTCTTTGCAATAGGAGTGGTACGGCTGTAAGGCGAGCTGTTGCTGAGACGTCCGTTGGCGTCGCTCAGTTTCTTCGAGTTGCCGATGTTGCCTACAAGCACATTTCCTCTTGCTGTCACATACTTATTGATATATTGTGCGTCTGCCGAATATATTCTTACCGGTACGGTGAAGTCGCCATAAGTCTGCGGCTTGTCAGAATTGGCTGTGGCATCCTTGCAGAAATAGTAGGATACTCCTACGCGCAAGCCCGGAACTCCGCGCCAGTCGAGACGGAACGCATAACCGGGAGAAGTGAAGTTGTCGTCCTCGAAATATCCCTGTTTGCCCGATGCGACCCATGTGTTGCGGTCGAAACCATTGGCATTCAGACCGCCCACAACCATTGCCTGATAGTCGAATGTGGCATATCCCTTGCCGAATGTTCCGAAAAACTCCAGACCTGTCTCGTGCCAAGTGGAAGGCAGGAGAGTTGTCTCGCCTTCAGGACGTGAGGTGCCGAAGAACAAATTCGGCTCATGGTTGGAGTTGGTAAGACCTACCGGAACGATGATGTGTCCGGCGCGGACATTAAATTGAGGAACTATAAGACGTGTGATATGGAATTGTTCCAATGCCACCTCACCGCCTTTTTCCACTTCCTGCTCATACTCTCCGTTTTCCTTGTTCTCCAGCTCGTATGCGGCTCCGGTACCACCGCTCTCAAATTCTATTTCAGCTCCGAGAATCCATTTTGAGTTGAATTTGTAGTCGAATGCAAGTACAAAACGCGGAATACTTATTGTGTTTCTGTCTATTTTTGAGTTTCCTTCTTTGCTGCCATAAAAACGGTTGATGCCGTAATCTTTGAAATTTGCCAGCATTTCTCCGTATCCGCCGACACGAAGTTTGTTCCACCCTCCATATTCTATAGAATCTTTTGTCTCTTGTGCGTTGGCAATGCTTGCCGCGCATATAGCTGCGGTGAGTGTCGCACCATTTAGAACTTTCCCTATTCTCATTCTTTTTGCCTTTTAATTTTTGTGCAAAGTTACTGCTTGTAGCTGTTGGTAGCAATACTCTAATTTTGTGAAACTTCATGCTGTTTTTTGTTGTGTGGAGGTAGGTTTTTACTTATTTGTGAGATGCTGATACCTACTTTTTGTGGCGTGATACTCAATGTTGGGTATCTGTATGGAGTGCTTTTTTAAGGAACTCATCCTACATATCGAGTAATAGTCCGGCAATCACACAGTATTTGCAGTCTTGCTGAAAAAAATGCCGCGCTTCTACATACATTGCGTCTCTTGTCAGTACTTAATAATGAAAGCCACACAAGCCCATGCCTTTTTACCACACATATTGCCGGACAGCATCATGCATACAAGTACTTTTGACATTATGTCACTTGGATGGGACGGTGCATTTTAACATTTTTGGCGGCTACTGACTTTGACTCGATGCTTGGTTTTTGAATGCGTTGTTGATAAGTATTTGATAATCAATTAAATATGTTTTTCGTAAAAAGTATGCGGTTTTAGTCCAAAAACTAAGGGGTGAGTACAAAATAGGATGTGTTGATAATCAGTGAGTTATGAAAATATTGTCTTAAAATTGTCTTTTTTCAAGGGCAGAATCCATTTTTGTTTTTCGGGACATTGAAAAAACGGTTACTGTCTTTTAGAGGACGTGATTCGGGAAAATGCCCGATTTTGGGTCGAAAAACGGGCATTGAAAATTTTGTTCACCTTGAAAATAAATTTTGTTCACCTTGCGCAAAAAATCGGTGCGCCTTGGAAATAAATTTTCAGCACCTTGTAATTTTGGGTTTTGTTGGGCTTTTGGGTGGGAAAGGTGTGTTTTGGGTTGATTTTCTATGTCTTTTAGTCGTGCGGATTGTTCTATTTGTCCACTCGAAATTCGAGGCTCAAAAC
>JAMPEL010000052.1 GCA_023665185.1 Roseburia sp. | reverse complement strand
TATTTCCAAGGTACACTGATTTTTTTCGCAAGGCGCACAAAATTTATTTTCAAGGCGCACAAAATTTTCAAAGCCCGTTTTTGGGGTCAAAATCGGGCTTTTTCCAAAATTGCTTTCTCAAAAAGACATCAACTGGGTTTTCTATGTCCCGAAAAACAAAAATGGATTTTGAACCTGAAAAAAGACTATTTTAAGACAAAATTTTCATAACTCGCTGATTATCAGCATATCCTATTTTGACTCAAACCATGCGTTTTACGTCAAAAACCGCACACTTTTTACCAAAAATACATTTAGTTGATTATCAATAACTTATCAGCGAAACATCCAAAAATCAAGCACCGAGTCAAAGTCGGCAGCCTCCAAAAATGTTAAAATGTGCCTTCCCGACAAAGTGACATAATGTCAAAACATACTTTGTCCACATAATGTTGCCCGGCAATATGCGCGGCAGAATAGTTCGGAGTTTAGGACTTCCATTTATAAAACATGTACAAGCGATGCAATGAATGTATGGAGACACTGCAAAATCTTTGATAAAGGCTATATACGCAGTGGCCATATCATTCAAAATGTCGGATGAGCCATATTTTCTCTATAAAAATACGGATAATATGCGCTGTTTTGCGATATTATCCGTATTTTTGCATGACAATAGGTATCAGCTTTAAGTAGCTATTGTGAAAAAAGGAACTTGCGGCCTTTTTACAGAGTGATTAAAGTTACAGATAAAAACAGATAAAATGAAAGCTTTAACAAGAACAGATTTTAATTTTCCGGGACAGAAAGAGGTCTATCATGGAAAGGTACGTGACGTGTACAACATCAATGACGACCTGATGGTCATGGTGGCTACTGACCGTATTTCTGCATTCGATGTAGTGTTGCCTAAAGGAATCCCTTTCAAGGGACAGGTGCTGAACCAGATTGCAGCCAAATTCCTTGACGCAAGTGCTGAGGTGGTGCCTAACTGGAAGCTGGCGACTCCAGACCCGATGGTTACTGTCGGTTTGAAATGTGAGGGCTTCCGTGTGGAGATGATTATTCGCGGCTACCTTACAGGTTCTGCATGGCGCGAGTACAAGGCAGGCAACAGAGAGCTTTGCGGAGTGCGTCTGCCGGATGGAATGAAGGAGAACGAGAAGTTCCCTCGTCCGATAATCACCCCTACAACAAAGGCAGACGAGGGACATGACGAAAATATTTCCAAAGAGGAGATTATCGCTCAGGGACTTGTCAGCAAGGAAGATTATGAGAAGATGGAAGAGTACACTTATGCTCTTTTTCAGATTGGAACTGACATTGCCGCTGAGAAGGGACTCATCTTGGTGGATACAAAATATGAGTTTGGTAAGCGTGACGGAAAGGTGTATCTTATTGACGAGGTGCATACACCAGACTCAAGCCGCTATTTCTACGCTGAGGGATATGAGGAGAAATTTGCGAAGGGAGAGCCACAGAAGCAACTCTCAAAGGAATTTGTCCGCCAGTGGCTCATTGAGAATGATTTCATGAACCAGCCTGGACAGACAGTGCCGGAGATGACAGACGAGATTGTTGACAGCATCAGCGACCGTTATATTGAGTTGTATGAGCATATTGTTGGCGAGAAATTCGAGAAGGCTGACGATACGGAAGATATTGCGGCGCGTATTGAGAAGAACGTACTTGCGTATCTGAACAGCAAGTGATGTGAACTCGTACATTCTCTATTTGATAAACAATGGAAGACGCAGATAAGATCCTTCCGGAAGGAATGATTTTATCTGTGTCTTTTGGTCTAAAAACATATTTGATGGATGTATGCTCAGGAACAAATAAAGCCGTATTGTGAGAAAAAGTCGAAAAGAGAACAAGTGGAACAGATGTTCGACAATATAGCTCATTCGTATGATGTCCTGAACCACACTTTGTCTTTTGGGATAGACCGGTATTGGCGAAATTGTGCGATTAAGTGCCTGAAAAAAAGTGGAAAGGCTACAAGACGCATATTGGACATAGCTACGGGAACGGGTGATTTTGCGCTTCTGGCTTGCCGTGAACTGAATCCCGACAAAGTGGTGGGATGTGACATTTCTGATAACATGATGCGGATAGGCGAGGAGAAAGTGGCTGAGGCAGGATTGTCGGAAAAGATTTGTTTCAGAAAGGAGGATTGCTCAGCTATGAGTTTTTCCGACGGCTCTTTCGATGCCGTAATTACGGCCTTTGCCTTGCGCAATTTTGAGAACCTTGACAGGTGTCTGCAAGAAATGCGGCGCGTGATTGTTTCTGGAGGAATAGTGGTGGCGGTTGATTTATGCGCTCCTGTCAGTTTCCCGATGAAACAACTTTTTTACTTCTATAAAAAAGCTGTGATGCCTATGGTGGGATGCTTGTTCTCGCATGATGGCAATGCTTATACATATCTTCCGGAAACAATGGATGCAGTCCCGCAGGCAGCTGCTATGCAGGAAATATTCGAGAAGGCAGGTTTTGTGAATGTGCATTACAAGCGTCTGGCTTTTGGCATGTGCATTCTCTATGTGGCAGAGAAAATGTGATTGAGGAAACCGGAAGGGTGAAGTTCCGGCTTCTGTGCTTAATTTATAATTCAAAAAAATAGTGACAAATGGATAAATACGGGCTTGTGGGATTTCCTCTCGGACATTCTTTTTCCAAGAGTTTTTTCAATGATAAGTTTGCAGGTGAGGGTATAGATGCTGAATACCTTAATTTTGAGATACCGACAATTGACGACTTTATAGGTGTCATGCTGTCTAATCCGGAATTGAAAGGGTTGAATGTGACCATACCTTACAAGCAAAAGGTGATTCCGTTTCTTGATGAGGTAAGCAAGGAAGCGCGTGAGATTGGTGCAGTGAATGTTATTAAGGTTGTCAAGACCGGAAGCGGCAAAAAGAAACTTATAGGCTATAATTCCGATGTCACAGGATTTGTACAGTCTATCGAGCCTTTGTTGAAGCCGCATCATAAGAAAGCGTTGATTCTTGGTACAGGTGGCGCGTCAAAGGCGGTGCATTATGGCCTGACACGCATCTTGGGGCTTGAAACGGTGTTCGTCTCTCGTTTTGAGCGTCCGGACACAGTGACATACGATGCTATTTCTCCTGAGGCAATCAGAGAATATGAAGTGATTGTCAACTGTACACCATGCGGAATGTTCCCTCATACAGATGAATGTCCGAAACTTCCATACGAGGCGATGAACTCCAATAATCTTCTTTATGATCTTGTGTATAATCCGGACGAGACTCTTTTCATGCGCAAAGGGGCTAAATATGGTGCGGTAGTGAAGAATGGGCTTGAGATGTTGGTGCTTCAGGCTATGGCATCTTGGGAACACTGGACAGAGTAATCTTTTATAAAAGAAAAAGAATTGGGATTTTGGGTAAAAATGTAAGAAAGACCGGGAAATCGAAAAATGGCAGGCAGGTAAAAACGAAGACGGATGTAGATGGGCGGAAAGGCAAAATAAAACCGAGGAGCTGCCTGTTTCGTTTGCTTTCCTTTGTGTTGATGGCTGTAGTGGTGATACTTTCCGGTATCAGTTATTATATAGTGTATGCTGCGCTTTCACCTTCTAAATCCTCTCGCAATGTCAAGGAGACATATTCGTATATGTATAGTGAGTACCCTTTTCTCAAATCGTGGGTACGCTCGCTTGACAGATACCGGGAACTGAGGGATACGACAATATATGCGGCAGACAGTGTGCTTCTTCATGCTGTTTACATACGTGCAGGAAAACCAACGAGAAATACGGCTGTGATTATACACGGACATAAGAGCAATGCTATTGGTATGCTGCATATAGCCTATATGTATCATCATGATATGGGATTCAATGTGCTTCTGCCAGACTTGCGTGGACATGGTAAGAGTGGGGGAACGCACATACAGATGGGGTGGAACGACCGCAAGGACGTATTACTGTGGATGAATGTGGCGAATGCCCTTTTTGGCGATGATACGCGGATGGTTGTACACGGCATATCAATGGGAGCAGCGACGGCAATGATGGTGTCGGGAGAAAAGCAGCCTCCGTTTGTGAAGGCATATGTGGAGGACTGTGGATATACAAGTGTATGGGACGAAATATGCTATGTAGCAGAGCGCGACTACGGACTTTCCGACATGCCTTTTGTGTCTTTGGCAAGTCTTATTTGTCAGTGGAAATATGGATGGAATTTCAAGGAAGCTTCGTGTGTGGGCAAACTCAGACATGCCGATACTCCGATGTTCTTTATTCATGGTACTGCCGACACTTATGTGCCTGCTGAGATGGTGTATACGCTTTATCAGGCAAAACCACGGAACAAACATATATGGACAGTGCCGGGAGTGATGCATGCGAGGTCTTACCATGATTGCCGTGAAGAGTATACACGTCGAGTCAGTGCGTTTGTGAATATGTATTTTTATAATGAATGAAACAATAAGACAGATTGTTTTGTTAGTTTTTTCAACTATCTCTTCTCTATAAAGTAAAATGTCTGCATATGAAAAGATTTTTTTCAGCGTATATGCTGTCTTTGTGGATGGTGATGGCTGTTGCCGGAGTCTATACTCCGGAGAATCTGCCTGTATCGGGGAATGTCAGTCGTGTGTGCAATCCTGATGGTTTGCTGCTTGCCTCTACAGTTGATTCTATTGATGCCATGCTGCTTGCGCTCGATAAGAAACAAGTGCAATGTCTGGTTGTTGTCATCAGAAATATAGAAGGAGACAATCCGTATGATTTTGCTATCGGAGTAGGACGGAGATATGGCATTGGAGGAAAGAAAAGTCAGGGTATAGTGGTAGTGTTGGCCACAGATGACCGCAGTTATCAGATTGTGACTGGTGACGGAATGGAAAAGTTCCTTCCCGATGCTATATGCAAGAGAATTGAGAACCGTGAGATGGTGCCCTGGCTTAAAAAGGGGAAATGGGATGAGGCAATGCTTTCCACAATAAAAGCTATAAAAGGTATTGTGGATGGTGAGCCGGAACTGATGGCTGAATATACGGATGACAGTCTTGAAGATGAGGAGATATTAAAGGTTCTTGGATTTTGCATTCTGATAATGCTGTTAGGAATAGTTGTCATAGCGGTAGTGTTTGTTCTTTCTGAGAAAAAATGTGCTTATTGTGGAAAGTACAAGCTGAAGGTCACAAGCCGTAAGACATACAAGGACACCAATGGTGTGAGGCATATACAGACTATATGCACATGCGGTCATTGCCATAAGGTAACAGTGAAAGACAAAGTGGAACGCAATGATGGGAATGAGGGTTTTGGTGGCGGAATCTTTCCTGGTGGCATGATAATGGGCGGTGGACGCGGATATGGCGGTGGCAGTAGCGGTGGATTCGGTTCTTTTGGTGGCGGCAGTTTTGGCGGTGGTGGTGCCGGCGGACGTTTTTGAGTATGAGAATATGCTTGGAGATATACTGGTATTATAGATATGTAATCATTTAATAAAAAGGAATATAAAAATGAAGAAGTCAACAATTATTGTAATCGCAGTTTTGGCGATAGTGGTTATCTGGGCCATAAGTGGGTACAACGGACTGGTATCAGGAGAGGAGACAGTGGGAAATGCTTGGGCAAATGTGGAGGCTTCCTATCAGCGAAGAGCCGACCTTATTCCCCAGCTTGTGAATACTGTAAAAGGATATGCAAAGCATGAGAAATCAACATTGGAAGAAGTGGTTGCAGCTCGTTCAAAAGCCACACAGATGACTGTCAGCGTAGATGATTTGTCGGAAGAAAGTATTCGTAATTTCCAGCAGATGCAGGGTGAGGTCGGCACAGCTCTCGGACGTTTGATTGCTATATCTGAGAACTATCCAGAACTTAAGGCTAATGAGAATTTTAGTGAGTTGCAAGCTCAACTTGAAGGGACGGAAAATAGAATCAATGAATCAAGAAAAGCTTATAATGCTTCGGTAAAAGCTTATAATGTCAGTGTAAGACGTTTTCCGAACAATATTCTTGCATCGATTTTCGGATTTGATAGAAAGGCTGAGTTCAAGGCTGCCGAAGGAGCTGAGAAAGCACCGGAGGTGAACTTCGATTAGCTTTGAATATTGGATTGGGGCTGTTTTTAAGAAGGAACCGAAAAAAAGCATCGTCATTATGTCATGGTGGCATGATGGCGATGCTTGAATTTTATAATCAGTTTATGATAAATGCATTCTTAAGATTGGACTGTTGTAGTACAAGTTTAATCATTTGATATTTGTGTCCAAAACAGATGAAATGACATTAGGCTCATGGGTAGCGCATACGATTCTTCCTTCCTTGTCGATAATCAGCATATAGGGGATGGAGGTGAGGTTGTAGGACTTCTGTAATCTCCGTACTCCGGTCTTGGATGCCAGTAACTGTGTCCAGGGCATTTGTTCCTCCTTAACGGCTTTTTCCCATGCTTTTTCTTCTTTATCTACAGAAACACTGATAATGCATAGCTTGTCACCATATTTCTTGTGTAACTCTTTTACATGCGGAATGGATGCACGGCAAGGTCCGCACCATGAAGCCCAGAAATCAATCATTGTATATTGACTGTTCTTGATATAATCGGTTATGCTTCTTGTCTCATTATTTTCCGTTACAACTTCAAAATCTGTGTATTTTGAGCCTTTAGCAAATGATTTTGCATATTCTGCTGAGATTTTTAGTTGTTCAAGACGTTTGATGTCTCTGGTTCCTGAAGTCCATGAAAGCATCTCATCGATTTCATTTTGTGTAAAAGAGAAACATTCTTGTAGCATTTGATGGATGTGAAACATGGAGATTGAGTATTGAGGATGTTCTTTGATAAACTGCATCTTTTTTTGTTCTGCCACCTTCTCTGCTTCAATTTGGAGTTTCTGGTAAAAATCTATGCTGTCTTTGTTTTTTACTGTTTCCGTGAACATCCATTTTCTTGCTTGTGCTTCGTATGTCCATGCTTTGAGTTCTAATGGATGGAGAAGTTTTCTGTATTCATGGTATTCTTTTTCTGCAACACCTCCTCCAATAACTTTTACATTTGCTTCTTTGGTAAGAGGAGATTGTTGAAACTCCCATACCAACGGCATATCATTGATGTTATCTGCTTCAATCGTATAATCAGCATTTTCAAGCATTAGTACGGTAGAAGTTTCCGCTTCATTTGGAGTTCCGTCTTCATAATACTTTTTTATAATGATTTCAACACGACTGAGAGTGGGAGAGTCAACAGAGCCTGTCAGACAAAATTGTCCGTTATGTACTGTGTCAGAAGCTATCACATTGTCTCTGTCTGCGCCCTCTTCAATGCTTCTCAGGAATACTGTAGTACCGTCATTTATTCCGCCAATATTGCTTTTTATACTGAAGTTCCCGGATTGAGCGTAGGAAAATATATAGCTGATAAATAGCAATGATAGGGTTAGAATATTTCTTTTCATAAGCGTTTGTTTATATATTATGTATCAGTGTGGATATAAACTATAATGCGATATTATCATTATTTTTTCAATACCCTAAACCAGTTTTTAGTTGTTCTGATATTTTGTTTGGGTCATGTGTGACAATAACAATATGTCCTTTGTCATCTATGAGTACAAGGCGAGGGATAGATTGGACTGCGTATGCAGTGCATGCTTTCACTGCTTTTGTATCATCAACCCATAATTGATGCCATGGCATTTTTTCGGAGTCCATAGCTTTGCGCCATGCAGACTCTTTTTCATCTACAGAAACACTGATGACATTGAATTTTTCATTGAATTTTTCATATAGAGATTTGATTTTTGGAATGGATGCACGGCAGGGACCACACCATGATGCCCAGAAATCAATAAGGCAATATTTGCCTGGTGTGATGAGTGTGGATATTAATAATGTGTCATTGTCAGGAGTTTGAGCTTCAAAATCTTTCACGTTCATCATTCTTGCGTATTTTAGGGCGCGTGTCAGATATTTGTTTATGCGGTTATTACGTGCTGTATCAGGATAAGAAGCCACAATGGTTGCCATATCGTTTAGTTCGTCTGTAGTATATTCAAAGAACGTTTCGAGCTTCTTGTTCACGAGGTATGCGGAAATGAAATGATTCGGATGCGATTTTATAAATCTCATATTTGCCTCATCAAGTCTTTTTTGTGCATCCTCTTCCAGTGCCCTGTATATCTTCATTGTATCAGGATTGTCGTTGGTCTCAAAATATTTTGAAGCGGATTTATATCTGGCTTTCTTTGCCTTAAGTTCAATGTCGTTGATAGCTTTCGTGTATTCATTAAATTCAGACAATACTTTTCCGCCTTCAGCTTTTAAGAGCATTTCCTGTTTTTGCGAATAATCGGCTTTTACGATACTGTCATAAGTTACCTCTGATGATATGGTGACAGGGACGTTCTCTATTGGGATACGGATTCTTATTGGCGAAAAATCATATCCTGATTGCTTGTTTTTTCTTGTAAATACTAATTCGCACAATCTGGTATTTGGTACACTTCCTTCCAATGTGAAGCTGCCGTTGCTAATATTCGCCTCTGCTATAGTCTTATATTCCTCTTCATTTTCAGTATCAATAAGTTTGACCTTCAGACTGTCCGGTAGTCCCTGCAATGAGCCTTTTATTGTGAATCCTTGTTCTGATTGTGCCATGATTGATGAAGCGCACATCAATATTCCGTATAGTAATGTATTCCTTTTCATTGTGTAAATCATTAAATAATAATTGATTAATATAAGGTTGGGGAGTGTAAAGCCATATTGTTTTACATGAGTTTGATTGTTCTTGCCTTACACTCCGTCACCTGCATCTTTTTTATTCTGCATCGCGTACCCAGCGTACACTCATCAGACGACTTGTTTTTGTGGCTCTGCGTTCTACTGCATCTTTTCCGAAACAGAGCTTGCGATAATATGCAGCTTGAAAATCTTTGTATGATTCATCAATTGTAGAAGTCCAATAATATCCATATTCTTTGAAATGCATGAATTTTAATTCCAGATAGTAAGATGCTGTCCAGATAATTCCGCCTCCAAGCAACATGTTCAGTGTTGTACCTTCTTCTTTTTGCATCATTAGTTTGGCTGCACCTGTACGCCATCCGATGGCATTTATATCTGTGCCCATTCCTAAATTCCGTTCCAGATTCTTCCAGTCTTCATCTGTGGGCAGTCTCCAGCCTTCTGGTGCAGAATCCATTGCGTCTTCGAAAGTCATGAGATTACCGTATTCCGGCATATATTCTTCTATCATGTATTCCACTTCATTCTCTTCAAATACATAGTTGTCTCCCCATGTACCTGGATAAGATGCGTCATAACACGGTGAACCGTTCTGTGCATTTGAAGTCGTCCAGTCTAAATCTCCGATACGGACCCATTCATATTCATTTCCTTCATCATCCGTGACCGTTCCCCTTTCTTTGGGGATGATAACCTGCTCGTCATCATCACTGCAGCTCACAAAACCAATGGTGAGAACAGCTAATAGAAATATGTAATTCTTCATATTTGTAATCTGCTAAAAAATATATCCTATACTTTCCATTCTTTTCTTCAGTGTATTGTATTTACCCATGATTAATGGATATTTACCATACATATTTGTAAATTCGTCTTCTGTAGTAGATACAGCTTCTTGGATGAAATATTCCAAATCTTGTTCCTGATAAATGTAATAATAACTTCTATAGTCTTCGAGGAAACCGAACTGACGTGCTTGCTCATCATCATACTCTTCAGGAAGATCAAGATCTTCCTTATACTCTCCGTAATAAGGGTTGCTATAGCTGTAAAATTCCTCAAAGTACTCCATTTTATTTATTACATCTTTCACAATGGAATAAAGGCATGTCATTTTAAGCTCATGCTTTTCTTCTTCATCCATTTCCCCGATACCTTCTAAAGCAATGGCTGTACAACGCCATCCTTTTATGATAGCCTCGCTGTTCCATTCCTCATAATAATCATCATACATTTCTATGGATGGAACCAACAGAAATGAATATGGGCGCATATTTCCACCTAAATGAGACAAAATATTGTTTCTTATAAAATCTATTGCCGCCAGTTTATCCTCTGAACTTTTGAAATATCCCAGACGGATAGGGTCACTTATGATTGATGTTTGCAGATAATTCAAGTCGATAGTCTCCACATCGTACACTTTATCTCCAAATCCGTCTACACCGATATATTCTATATGTAACGTATCATTAAAAAGAAGGTGTATTCCGGTTTCTTCATAAAAATTGCGTCTTAGAACTGATTCTTCGTCTGTGGCATTGTCAGGTACGAAAAAATATATTTCGTCTTTATGGCTCGGTTCCAGTTCTTCTTCACTTGAACAAGATGCCAAGAATAATCCTGATGCCATGATGATTGCTGTATATATACCCAATCTCTTCATATTATATCTTGATTTTGTGCGTTAATAAAATTCTTTGCGTATTGGTTTGCGATCTGGACGTGCATGAGTACCAAGAGTTATCTGAAAATCCAATATTTCTCTTGGAACCGGAAGGGTGTAAGCCGGATCGTTTGTTTCTAATTGGTAATAGTCTGTGTATTCAGGGTAGCTGCCACTGTAGTATACATGTCCGTGCTCTATTATTTTTGAGTATGGATGAGGTGAGCATACTGTGTAGCGGCGCAAGTCAAACCAGCGATGTCCTTCAAGAAGCAGTTCGCGTGCACGTTCATCTCGAATGAAGTCGATTAGGTCATTCCCGGTTTCTGTAACCTTACTTTTTTCTTCAAGTCGTGTTGCAAGGAAATCCTCCAGTGTTTTCTGTGCCGTGGTTTCATCCTTGTCATAAGCCGCTGCTTCTGCCAGTGTCAGGTAGGCTTCGGAAGTACGATAAAGGAAGCAGTCGGATACTTCAAAGTATTTTCCGAAAGCTGTTTGCTGTCCGTCCACTTTTGTGTATACAGGAGAGAATCCTGCATAGCTCTTGCCTACATAAAGCTTACTGCGTAAATCATTACGCTTGTACAGTTCCATCATGTCATCTGATATATAGTAGACCGGAGGCTCGTTCCCCCATCTGCTTGGATCGTCTGCAAATGCAATGGCAACCAGATAGCCTCCCATGCTGAAAATGGTTTCAGGAGAATTTTTAGTGAGTATTTCGCTTCCTGCCGCTACTGTATGCAAATCGAGTAATTCCGGTTGAAGGTCTATTACCTTCTGGGCATATTCCGCTGCCTTCTTCCAGTTTTGCATATACAAATATACACGGCTCTGTAACAGATTTACTGCTACGTTGTTTGGATGATATACTGATATGCGTGACTTATCTTTAAGTAATTCTTCTGCTTCTTTCAAATCACTGAGAATATATTCGTAGACTTCTTTTACAGAACTTCTGTAGAATTCTTTGTCCTCGATATATTCGGTATGCTTTACCGGTACCCCTTGTGTGGTAGCTGCCGTTTCCGGAGTGTAAGGCTGTGCATACAGATTGACGAGCATAAAATAGTATGCGGCTCTGAGGAAGTAAGCCTCTCCTTTTACTCTTTCCTTACCGTTCTTGTCATCCTGATTGTTTTCCGGCATGTCATCAATCTGACTCAATACAATATTGGTGATATTGATAAATTCATACAGATTATTCCAATATTGTGCATCTCCTCCTATATATTTTCCGTCTTCATCCATTCCTGTGTCACTTTGCCATGTATAGAAAGAGAACATACTGGTTTGATAGCCTATTTTATCAGCTGTTCTTAGGGCATCCGGATTTTCTTGCATCTCGTCACTCATAAAATGGAGTATGTCGAGATTTGCATTTTGGTCTGTATATGCTCCATAGTTTTCTATGTAATAGCGGCTTGACGTGAAATGTCCGTCTCCAAGCAGCAACTCGTCCAAATCTTTCCATGTTTCCACTTTTGCCAAGTCCTGTGAATATTCTTCAAGGAAGTCTGAACATGAAACAGACATTCCTGCTATTGCTGCAATGGCTATATTTCTTATTATCTTGTTCATGGGTTTTTTCTGTTGTTTAGAATGTTACATTAAGTCCGAAAGAGAAGCTCGGACGCTCTGATAACTGAATTGTGGTAAATCCTCCTTGTACAGGAGTCTGTCCTTTGAGACGGCTGTCACAGATGGTAAACAGGTTGTTTGCTGTCAGTGTAAGTTCAAGTCGTTTCAAGCTCCAACTTTGGACTATTTTCTCTGGGAATGTGTATGTGAGACTCATACTTGTACATTTCAAATAGTCTGCGCTCACTACACGTATATTGCTATAGTCATACATATCCCAATAGCTGGAAGCTATAGTCTGGACTCCTTCCTTATTTAGTGCAGAAGACCAGTGGTTAAGGTATTTGTAGTATGAATCACTTGTCGGACCTATGATGGCAGGGATTATGGTATGTGCTTCATCACCAGGGTGCATCCATCTGTCAAGGTAGTCACGGCTTGCATTCCATTCAGGGCGTATGTCACCGGCATTGGAAATTTTTGCCCCTCCGGCACTTATGGCACCGGCTCCGAACATACCGAAACGACGGGTTTTTGCTCCAAGACTATATGTGAATTGTGCATGAAAACGTAGGTTCTTATAGCGTAGTCTTGTGCTTAGTCCGCCTTGCATATACGGTTCGCGTGTGCCTGATGCTTCAAGCACAGTGGTATATGTGTCGTATTTGTTCAGTCCTACCAAATCTTCGTAATGATCCTCATAGTCGTCAAACATCGGACCTCCGTCTATAGGGCTAAGCCCCATGAAATTGTAAGAATAGAATGTGCCTATCGGTTTTCCTTTGACAACTGCTGTACCGTTGAGAAAATTCGACAATAGATATTCCTCTCCATCAGGAGAGGTTGTTATTTCGTTCAGCACACGTGAGAAGGATGTCGTGAGACTCCATTGCCAGTTCTTTCTCATAATAGGGTTAAGCGTCACATCGATGCTATATCCGTCATTGTTTATATTGCCTCCGTTGACGATGTATGAACTGACACCGTTGACAGTAGATATTGTTTTGCTCATGAAGGCATCTTTGGTTCGTTTGATGTATACAGAACCTTCCAGTTGGACCCTATTGTTGAACAGGGACATTTCAATACCGAAGTTGTATGAGTTTGTACGTTCCCATTTCAGTTCAGGATTTGGATTGCGCTCTTTGTATGACACGAACTCATTGTAATAATCACTCATGGAACCTTTTCTGATAATGAGCACCGGAGATACGTCTGAAAGCATATTTCCCTGAAAACCGTATGAAGTCTTGACGGTGAGATAGTCAATCCACTCAATGTCCTGCATAAATGGGAGCTGAGAGAAATTGAATGATGCAGAAGCCGACCATATAGGTAATAGCTTTTTGTTGCTTTGGTCACCAAATCTGTTTGAACCGTCAATACGTCCGTTGAGGTTCAAATATAGCATACGGTCATAACTGTAGGTGAAGCTTGCGTAGCCTGACAATATATGCGACAAGTCATTTTTTAGAGTTGGTACATTTTGTGCCAGCCATCCGCCATAGTTCGGATATTTGCTGATGTCAATATCTGTAGGGAAGGTTAATCCTCTGTCTGGATAATATCCTCTTGCTGTGTATGAATTGCCTATATAGTTTGTGGAACTCATTTCGTAACCTACAGAACCATTGAAATTATGTTTCTCGTCTGTACCGAAAAATTTATTCCAATCCAGCTGTAAACGGATTGTATAGCTGTCTTGACGTGTATGGTTGGAAGTCAGTTCTCCTCCCTGTGGCATGGCACTGTCTTCTGATGGTGCTGTGCCGTATTCACTTCTTCTGAGGCATGAGGCATAATAAGTCTTGTCGCCCCAATAGCTTTCTATGTCTGTATTTTGGTAGGTATATGAACCTATTGCATTGGCACTTAACCAGTCGTTGAACTTGAACTTGAAGTTTGCATTCAGTGTGATGGAAGAACCGTCTTGTGTTATTCCGCTGTTGTTCAGTTCATTCATTATATTATAGTTATACGACTCAGATGAGTCATAAACTTTCTTATAGTAATAATATTCCCCGTTGGAATCAAATGCCGGTATCGTTCTACTTGCCGTATAAGCATAGTCTACAGGAGACAAAGCATCCTGATAATAGCTGCGTTTGCTGACATTTCCCTGCAAGCCAAAAGAGGCAGAAAGCCAATTAGTGAAATTATTGTCAAGGTTCAACATGGCAGTGTATCGTTTGTTTGTGGTTCCTTTTACCACGTCGTCTCCGTCTGTATAACCGATTGAAGCATAGTAACGGCTGTCTCTTGAGCCTCCGCTCATGCTGATAGTATGCTGCTGAGAGAAACTGTCGTGTGTAAGCAGGTCGAACCAGTCTGTATTTATAGTTTCGAGTTCGGAAACCTTTGTCAGGAACTGATTGTCATTTATTCTTCCGTTAAACAAGTCGTTGAGCAAACCTTCGTATCCTACCATAGAAATGTTGTTGTCGTATTGGTAACGGCTTTCAAATAACTCGCGGGAGAACTGTATTCTTTCTTTGGAATTCATTACATCCACAGAATGATCTGTATAGCGAGGGCGTACTTTAAATGTAAAGTTATTGGTATACCGAATCTCAGCTTTGCCTTCTCTTCCTCGTTTGGTAGTGATGACAATTACGCCGTTTGCAGCGCGTGTTCCGTAAAGGGCTGTTGCCGATGCGTCTTTAAGGATATCCAGACGCTCTATATCTTGAGGGTTCAATCCGGCAATTGCATTACCTATACGATTCACATAATCCGGGTCATTAAGATCATCCACACTTATTTCTACCGGGTCGTTGACCACAATACCGTCTACAACCCAAAGCGGTTCACGGTTGCCGATAATAGATGATGTTCCTCGTATGCGTATACGTGGAGTGGCAGATGTCTCGCCGGAATTGTTCATGAATATCATGTCAGGAATCTGTCCCTCAAGCATCTGGTCTATTGAGTTTACGTCAGGACGGATAATGTCTTCTGCCTTGATAGTGTTTACTGCACTTGTCAATGCTCGTTTGTTGATGACTTGATAACCGGTCACAACCACATCATCTATGTTCTGTATATCGTCTTCCATGATGACATTCAGTGATTTGCCTGTCCAATGTACGGTCTTTTCCTTCATGCCCAGAAATGAGATTACCAGATGTGCGTCTTTTCTGTTTTCTGCAGGGATAGAAAAATATCCGTTGATGTCCGTTGTGTTTCCTATGCCGGTTTCTTTTACTTGCACCGCGACTCCTGGAAGTGCTTCTCCGTTTGAGTCAGTGATTTTACCTGTGATGCTTTGTGTCTTTTTGTGTTTGATGACTACTGTATTGTTGACTATTTCAAAAGACAAGTCAGAGCCGGAAAGTGCATACTGCATTACTTGGGATATCGAAGATTGACGAATGTCATAATTCTTCGATGGTAATTTCTTTACATCCTCATTACTGTAGATGAAATTCACTTGTGTCTGCTTTTTAATTTCAGAGAACACCTGACTTAGTGAGGCATTCTGCAACACCACATTCACTTGTCTGTCGGTTTGTCCGCATACAGAGATGAGTGGGATGCAAAGCATGAACACAAGCAATAAAATTCTTTCAAAAAAATTCTTCTTTTTCATTTTTCAAATGCTTTTATTATTGTGCTTGATGTTTATTGGACTATTTGTTTTCGGATTTCTCGCTTTGTTTGCAAATTTGTATTGACAGGCTGTATTGCCGGATAGCAAGTCCGGTGAATCTGTATATATTACTTATATATGTAAAGTCATTGGCTGATATTTTATAATCTCATAATCTCACACTTTTTCTTTTTTACTTTTACCTTTATCTTGTTGAGCCTTTCTAATAACTCTGCAATGTCATTGAAGTCTGCCGAACGTTCTATATCCATTGAAAATCTGAGATTGCGCAGTTCTTCATCTTCATAAACTGTTTCAAAGTCATACCATATCCCGAGATCATTAAGAATTTCATACAAAGGCTTGTTTTCATATATAATGCGCTCCTTATGCCATGCACAGTACGTGAATGTTTCGAGTTTTGTCTTTTCAATATCTCCGTTTTCGAATACTGTAGCTTGCTCTCCCGGTACAAGTGTTTCATTCTGGATGGGAGAACTGATTTCTATACTTCCCTTTTCAAGTGTCACCACCATATATTTCTCGTCTTTGTGGTTTTTGACATTGAAACTGGTGCCCAATACCTTGATTTGCGCTTTGCCTGTTTCTACGATGAATGGGTGTTCTGTATCTTTGTGTACATCGAAATATGCCTCTCCCGTAATGCTTACAGTCCTGTTCTCTTCTGAAAAGTTTGCCGGTATGGCAAGAGACGAGTTTGAATTGATGTGTATGGCTGTTTCATCCTCTAATGTCAATGTATATTCACCTCCTTTGGGTACTGTCATTGTATAAAATGAGTCAGTTGATGAAAGCGTGTCAGTTGGCTGGGTCCTTAGTGTGTAGGAATATTCATGACTTATATCTGAATGTTTGCCGTCTGGAGAATAAAGCGTCGCTTTTCTGCTTCCTGCCTTCATCACATAATTGTCCTCCGTATAATAGTCTACAGTGAAAAAGACGGCAATGGCTGCTGCACAAGCCGCTACTGTTCCATATATTATATGTCTGAACGGTATGATGTTATGGCGCTTCATGTGTGGCCTCATTTTGTTGAAGCTTGCCAATGCTTCCTTTTCCTTCCGCTCTCTTATCGCTCTGCTGATAAATTGGGGATTACTCATCTTTGCATACAATTCTTCATTGCCAGATGACAATCTTCTCCATTCGTCCAACTGCTCATTTTCGGCTTGAGTCAGATTTCCGAACAGCTTCTTGCACAGAAGTTCTTTCAACTCTTTTTGATTAATCATAGATGCACTGTCGATATATGTTTATTGACATTTTTATATGTATAAACACCGAAAGTGCTTCAAGGTGTAATCAAAAAACGGATTATTTTAAAGAAAAAAGTAAAATAAGCAGGAATAAGTGCTCTAAACGTTTCCTTAGATATTGGTTTGCATTATAGATGTGTTTTTTTACAGTATTGACGGATATGTTAAGTTCTTCTGCAATTTCTTTCTGGCTTTTGCCTTTAAGGCTTTCTACATAGACTCTGCGGCTGGCATCGGAAAGTTCTGAGAATGCCTTATTTATTATGGCATATATTTCAGATTCTACGATGTCATTAAGTACATTTGATGAGTCAATATCGTCCGATATAGTCTTTATGGCCTCATAGCGTTGCTGTTCTCTTGAATTGGAACGTATGAAGTTCATGGCCGCATTATGTATGGAGCGATAAAGATATGCTTTCATTGCCGTCTCATCCGGGAATGTCATTTTTTGTTCCCACATTCTCAGCCATACGTCCTGTATGATGTCTGCGGCAGTTTCCTTATCTTCGATATATTTACTGATAAAATAAGTGATTTGTGAATACAATTCAAGGTAATATCGCTTGAAGACGTCTGCTTTTTCTAAATGTATTGATATTACCTTCATAAATCAATGAGTTTCTTATGCGTTGTTCTTATTCTTTCAATTTGTCATGTATTACGGTGATAAGTATTGCGACAATATCCGTTTTACTGATAAAATAGAGATTTTTATTATTTATATCGCAAAGATACAAAAAAACATATAGAATGTAGTTGTGAAGAAACTTTTTCTTGATGTATGGAGTCAATTGGCTTTTTTTGATGTGTGTTTATATAATTTGAATCCGCAGGTTGAATGATATGTGTACACATTTGCCGACATTGTATCCGGCACACTTTTCCGGATGCAATGTCGGCAATATTTTCTGCCATATAAAATCGTGGGCATGGCATATAGCCATGCCTCGTCAATCCATGTTTAGTATTGGGCTTGTAGAACTTTATTTGGATAGATACTCGTTGAAGAATTTCTCTATCGCGCAAAAAGGTATTTTATCTTTTTGGTCGTAGAGGTCGGTGTGACTTGCACCGGGAATGACCATGAACAGTTTGTTGTTGTCTTTGCCGGGTGTTACGGTGAGCTTCTTGTAGGTGTCACTTCCGAAGTAGAACGAATGGGCTTTTTCTCCGTGGATTATCATTACTGCGTTCTCAATCTCATTGGCACGGCTCATCAGCGGGAAGTTTATCCAAGGGATAGGTGAAGTGGCATTGCGACCGCCATTGGAATTAAGCGACCGGGGATGATAGCCACGCTCCGTCTTGTAGTAGTCGAAGTAGTCTTTCAGAAACTTAGGCGCGTCCTCTGGCAGCGCGTCTGGCACTCCGCCGCCGGGTTTGGGTGTGCCGTTTAGGAAATCCTCAGTGCGTTGCCGAGCCAGTTTTATACGGAGTTCGTTACGTGCCTCGTTACTGTCAGCACTATCGAAATATCCGTTGGCATTGACACGGCTCATGTCGTACATTGTTGAGGCTATGGTAGCCTTGATGCGCGGATCTGATGCCGCTGCGTTGATTGCCAGCCCGCCCCAGCCGCAGATGCCGATGATGCCCACAGCTTCGGAATCGGTAATAGGATTGGTTACAAGAAAATCGACTGCCGCACTGAAATCCTCAGTGTTAATGTCGGGCGAGGTCATATAGCGCGGAGTGCCGCCGCTTTCGCCTGTGAATGAAGGGTCGAATGCCAGTGTGATGAACCCACGTTCTGCCATTTCCTGTGCGTACAGACCTGAGCATTGTTCTTTCACCGCGCCGAAAGGCCCACATACGGCAATCGCAGGAAGCGGAGTCTTGGCTTCCTTTGGAACATAGAGGTCGGCGGCAAGTGTGATGCCGTAACGGTTGGGAAAAGTCACCTTGCTGTGGCGCACTTTATCGCTTTTCGGGAACGTTTTGTCCCACTCCTGTGTTAATGTGAGATTTGCTTTTGCCATCATATTGTTTGAGTTTTGAGTTTGAGCATTGACGGATATGGTTGTCATCATGACGGTCAATACCCCTATAATTATTTTTACTTTCATTCTTCTGGTATGTGTTTGATAAATTTAGCCGGCACTCCACCGGCGATAGTGTTGGGCGGCACGTCTTTCGTTACGACCGCTCCGGCTGCGACTATGGCATTGTCACCGATTGTCACTCCGCCCAAGATGGTTACATTCGCTCCAATCCATACATTGCGCCCGACATGGATGGGAGCGGGAATGTTGTCTGCCCGATGTGAAGGACGTGTGTCATGGTTGATTGTCGCCATGACGCAGTTGTGACCGATAAGCGCATTGTCTCCGATGAAGATTCCGCCGTGGTCTTGAAACTTGCATCCCGCATTCACGAAGATGTTTTCGCCGAAATGAATGTTCTTGCCGAAGTCTGCCTGAAAAGGTGTCATTACCCTTACAGAAGGATGAACAGTCGTGCCGGTGAGTTTGCCGAGCAACTCAGTTCTCTCCTCATCAGTGTGAAGGTTGTTGTTGTAATCAAGCATGATGCGCTGCGATTCCTCATAATGCCTGTGCATAAGCTTGTGGGCGGGAGAACCTGCCGGGACTGTTTCCCGCCTCTCCATCATTTCAAGAAATTCCTGTAATTCCATAATTGTATTGTCTTCTCTGCTGCAAAGTTACGGCAGGGTGTGTAAAATAGAAATACCCTCATTTTGGAAAGAATAACCAATTTCATAGATTATACATTCTGCCGGCTAATGGTTTTCTCATGAAAAGGTATTAATTTTGCATCTGTAAATCAAACGAATATCCAAATGAAGAAGATACTCAAAGTGGCTAAGCCTGAAGATTTTTGCTCTTACATTGGAGCAGAATGCCGTCACCCGCTTGTAGCCGTCATAGACTTTGAGAAGGTTTCTCCAATACCTTCAAGCTTGAACAGATATGATGTCTACGGCTTATTCATGCACAGTAAGGTCAGGGATGACCTTACGTATGGTTTAAGCAGGTTTGGAAATGAGAGCGGCACACTTATCTGTGTTGCGCCCGGTCAGATTGGTGGAAGAGAAAGCAAGGAGGATTTCATTGACATTGACGGATGGGCATTGCTGTTTCATCCCCAATTGATACGGGGGACACACCTTGAAAAGGAGATTAAAAAATTCTCTTTTTTTGATTATAGTGCCAACGAGGCATTGTTCATGGATGAGGAGGAGAGAAAGATTCTTATATCTGTCATGCGGAATATACAAATGGAGATTGACAGCTTTACGGACGCAGACCAAAATGGGATTATTGTGGGCTATATATCCGCATTGTTACACTATTGCAATCGGTTTTATCATAGGCAGTTCAACTCCATACGACGGAACAGTGATGACATTCTTGTAAGATTCAGCTTGTTGCTTGATGAATATTTTGATAATGGTACTCAGCTGACAGACGGAATCCCAAGTGTTCAGTATTTTGCCGACAAGTTATGTATGTCACCAAGTTATTTTAGTGATATGCTGAAAAAGACGACTGGAGAAAACGCAAGTAATTTCATCCGTAGTCATATTATGCGCATTGCCAAAAACAAACTTATTGTGTCGGGTAATGTTGCAGATGTAGCATACAGCCTCGGTTTTGAATATCCGCAGCATTTTACGAGAATGTTTAAAAGACATACAGGAATGACACCGACTCAATATCTTGGCAAGCAACAAGTGTAAGGCTTGTCCTGTATCTAAGTTTGAGGAAATGTCGCTTTGTGGCGGAAAAGTCTGTCATAAGTATTGATGATATATTAAAATACTGACAATTTGATATGTTAAAATCAATCTCCGTAGAATCGCTCAAAATGAACCGGACTCTGCCGAGGTTGCAAAAACGCGATTCTACGGAGGTTTTTGAATCTCGAAAATCAAGGAGACAAATAGGACAATCCTGCCGACTTAAAGATATACAATTTCAAGCCCAAACACACCCTTTCTCCCCAAAAGTGCCCAAAAAGTCAAAATTACAAGGTGCTGA
>JAMPEL010000051.1 GCA_023665185.1 Roseburia sp. | reverse complement strand
ATTTTGACTCAAACCATGCGTTTTACGTCAAAAACCGCGTACTTTTCGCTAAAAACGCATTTAACTGATTATCAGCGACTTACCAATAAAACATCCAAAAACCAAGCACCGGGTCTAAGTCGGCAGCCGCCCCAAATGTTAAAAATCGCCTTCTTTCCAAAGTGACATAATGTCAAAACATCCATTGCCCGCATACTGTTGCCCTGAAATATGTGCGGCAGAATGGTTCAGACTTGAGACTTCCGTTTATAAAGCACATACAGGCAAAGCAATGGATGTATGGAGACGCTGCAATATTTTTGCTAAGGGCTGTACCCATAGTATATCGCGTATCGCTCGAAACGTCGGATAGACCCATTCCGTCTTATCCGGTATTTCAAGTGATTCACTTTATTTATTACAGAAGAGAATTTTGATGCAGATGATGTTTCGCGAATATATTTGAAAGACGTTAGTCAGGTGTTTTTTTAAGGATTGAATATCAGATTCATATCCCGAACTCGCATAAATTTTGAAAAGATGAACTTACAATTTGAAAATTAAGCATATTATAAAGACAAAAGAAAGGGCCGTATCATCACTCAATACAGAGTTTGATACGACCCTTTCAGTGTTATAGTTATAATCGTAGCTTTGGGGAACGGTCATTTTTAGTTGTAACTACACCCTCATCCCCTAATCTCCATCAACAATAAACAGGCTTTACAGGAGAGTGACTGTTTTATTTACCAACCACAATCACACAGCGGTTCTTGTCGTTCTCAGCAAAAGGCTGGACTGTGTCGCCGTATGATTTCACTTCGAGCTGTGAAGCAGGAATGCCACCTTTCTTCAGTGCGTCTGCCACTTTATCAGCACGCTGCTGCGCATATTTCTTGTTTATGGCAGGAGTTCCTGTGCCCTTGTCAGCATATCCGGAAACCAGAATCTTCTTGTTCGGATATTTCTTGCCCCACTCTATCACTTTCTTGACCACAGCGGATGCGTTAGGGTCGCTCTCTCTGATAGCATAGTACATGGCCTCTTCAAGTGGCTCATCCTTAACCACGACCTCAGTCTTCGGCTCTTCAACCTTTGCTACAGTTGCAGTCTCAACCGGCTTCTCCTCTGGCTGGCGCACAACCGGAGCCACTTCTACCGGAACAGGAGCAGGCTTGCTATACTTCTTGTGGCCGAACTTGTATGTGAGAGAAAGCTGTGCGGTAAGCATCCAGTCGTCCGAGTTATTGAATTTTGAGTTGAAACGGTCGTCCAAAGAATTCATGTCTACCTCCACACCCAAATTCCAGTGTTTGGCAAGATTGAAGTCGAACAACAGGCCCACGCGGATATTGTGGCTAAGCAAATCGCTGCGTGTCGTTCCCTCGCCCCATGCGTTAGTCACATCCTCTGCCGGCATCTTCGCACGGAGAATGGCATCCAAATCGTCATTGCCCCAAGCATAGTTGAGACCGATACCTCCCACGAGGATAAGATTGAACAGATGATTGTTCTTCTTCGATATTATATTTGTCAAGTTCAGGAGGAGGTCAGCATTTGTATTGACATAATTGAACTTATAAGTATCAGGAATGGATTTGAACCCGCCTTTTGATTCCCACGCATTCACATGAAGACGCGCGCCGACTGCCGGAGTGAAGAATGCGCCGACACCTACACTCGCAGTCGGCGAGATGAGGTCTGTCATTCCCACATTGGTAAAGGTTGTACCCACTCCGCCCTGAAGCTGTACAAATCCGTAAGGATATGGCTTGTAACCGAGTTCTTCCGCCTCCGCACATCCGGAGTTTGCACACTGTGCAGAAGCACTGACACCGCATACCATTGTCATGGTAGCTAAAACTAATGTTCTAAAAATACGCATAATAAGAAATTATTTTAATGTTTAATTAGTATTTGGCGGTAAAATTAGTCAACTAATAATTAACACACAAATTTAATGACAAAAAACGTAAACTAATATTATAAATACATATCTAAAACCAACAATCTGTCATCTTATATGGTAAAATTCAGCATACATATTTTGATTTTCTACATGAAAACATCTAATTTTGCAACATCTCGCAGTTAGCCTGGTGAGGCAGGCGGGGTACTTTTTGGAAAATGGCGTTTATTGACGTTATCTTCTGCACGTAAACTTCGCAACTTTACCTATTCAAGAAGATGATGGCGGTAGTCGCCCATTGTTGTACGTAATTTTATGTACTCCCTGCTGTTTCATGTAAATATGAAACGCAGGGAATGTGCATGTTATATATGTACGGGCGTGGGCTAACTGCTGCTTGTCCTTGAATAGGAGGCATTGCGAAGGCCTTACGCGCGGGATAAGCAGAGACAGGTTCCCGCCCTTTTTCGTATTTTTATATTTAATAGTAAGTCCGGTTTAGGGGATCAACCGGGCCATTTGAAATGTTATGAGAAAAACTACATTCAGATTGTCTGCCACATGTGCGGCATTGGTAATCGCCGCCATTGCCTCCGCACAGGAAGTGACGACGAAAGAAGCATCGTCTGTCACACAGACTCACGCAACACTCACGGCGGGGTTTGCGTCTGGAAGCACCGCTAACGGCTTCCAGTTCAAGTATGGCAAGTTGGCATCTATCACAGACTTTTCCTCACACGTGCTTTCCTCCACAAGCGACCCGGTGGACTTTGCCATGAGCGGCGCGAAGAATTTCTATTGGCGCGAAGCCAAAGGATGGGCGGAAAACGAGCGCGGTCTTTCTGCCGGGCAGGAGTCAGCGATTACCACGACATTCACGCTCACCTATCCTACCGCCATTGAGTTCGACTGGTGTACAGACTCGGAGGAAGACAAGACTTCCTTTACTTTCGTTGTGGATGGAGTAGCCACTGAGCACACTGTCAGCGGCTTGCAGGACAATCCGAACAAACCGGAGTTCCGTCATGTTTCCTATATGCTTCCTGCCGGAAAGCACACGGTGGCATGGAAGTTTGCGAAGAAGGGCGACACCAACACCGGAGGCGACATTGGCATTCTGCGCAACATTCATATCTGCAATACGACTCCTGACAGATGGATAACAAAAGAGGCAACCGCGTCAGAACTCACACTCAACGGGCTTTATCCGTCACAGGATTATCTGTATCGTGCATACTCAATAGTAAATGGCGACAGTCTGTTCAGCGGATTGAAACAGTTTGCGACAAAGGAAGTCAGCATTGGCGAAGTGGCTGTCACAAACACGACACAGGCGACAGCCACAGTTACAGGACAAGTCAGTCCCGGAGATGCCGAGGTGGAAAGAGGATTTATAATCCAATCATACGATTATCGGGAGGAATTGGATGATTTCGGAAAGGCACTGGTACGTTCAGCAAAAGTTCCTGTAACCATAAAGCATAACATCAATTGGAAAACAGGAAATGATTATGTATATAATACCAGCAATGTTCTATCTGATATTTCTGTCAGTTTCATATTAACAGAACCAACAACAATAACTTTTGATTGGAAAATAAAAGGATTATACGATACTGCCGCCCATGTTCAATTCTATATAGATAATAATTCTAATGATAAACTTACGGCTACCTCTAATATTGATTATTACACCAAATCCAATTCCATAATCCTTGCAGAAGGCGAACATACACTAAGGTGGCAATATTACGGAGGTCTTGACTATGCTCTCAGTTACCGAGCGTATAACAATGCTCAAATATACAATTTAAAAATAGGAACAGCAAACACCAGTGATTACAAGGAAAAAATACCAATATCCTCTAATGACATGCAACATGTGTTCCAAGAATTGCTACCAAACACTGCATATACGGTCAAGAGCTACATGTACCCAACATTCGAGAGTGAGCTGGGAAGACGTTGGTATGAGGACAATATGTATTCAAAACCTATTATGTTCAGAACCTGCCAACTCACAGCCGACACATTGAGCGTGAAGAACCTGATGCAAGGCTCTGCCATTATTCGTGGAAAAGTGGATGGTGGAGACGCAAACATCATAGCAAAGGGATTGCAATATAAGACTGCCGATGCCACAACGTGGAGCGAGACCGCAGCAACAGGCAGCGATGCAGAGCTTTCCGCTACATTGAAGCGTCTGCGTCCCAACACCAAATACGAATACCGGAGCTATATACAGGCACAGAATTGCGACACAGTATTCAGCCAGACCGCAGCCTTTACCACCCTGTCGGTAGAGGCATTACAACCATCAGTTACGGCATGTACACAACACACTGCCACCATCGAGGCACAGGTCGTGATGGGAGATGCCATTATCTACACACGGGGCTTGCAGTTCCGCAAGAGAAATGAGGCATGGACAGACTATGAGGATGGCGGAGAGAAAGAAGCCTATACACGAAAGTTCAGCGAGCTTGCGATGAACACGATGTATGAGGCGCGCACCTATATTCAGCCACAAGGACTGGACACAATATACAGTGACGTGCTTTCATTCTCCACAAAGAATGTGGAGGCATACATTGACAGCATCACGGACATTTATCCTCGAAAAGCAACCGTGCATGGACGCATTTCCACAGGAGATGATGCCGCCACAGAGAAAACACTTAAGATTTTCAGAATTGACACGCGTGGCGAGTTCTATTTTGTTACAGAAAATCCAATAACCACATCTGACACGATATTCACAGAAACTGTCACCGGACTTACTCCTGGAGAAAGATATTGTTTTAGGATTGGTGTCAAAGGCACCACAGGCGAGATGGTGTATTCATTTGTAGACAATGGAGTATTCCAAGCTCCGCAGCCTTTCAGCAATCTGAGAAAGACAAGCGGCACACAGACAACAGCCACTTTCTCTGCCATTGCAGAGAAGCTCGGTGAGACACCGGAAGAGATTGGCTACATTTTATATCTGAATGGGACAGAAGACAAAGAACAGAAAGTGCTGAGTTATACAGAAGGAGCAGAGTTGCTTGACTTCAAGATTACGAACTTATACCCAGAACAGGGGTACAGAGTATGCCTATATTGCATACTCGACGGTGTAAAGTACATCTGCAACGAGGTGCCATTCACAACTTCATCTGTCATTTTTGACATCACTTACACAGACATCAAGCGTACATCCGCCCAAATGAATATCACGATAGACAATATCGATGCAGAAATAGAGAATCTGAGATATTATTTGAGCGATAATTACGAAATTCCTGATAATGCCATATTTACACCCGTAAACGAGAGCGTTCTACTTACAGGACTCACTCCTGCCACATATTATTATACGACATTGCGCTATGAGGTCAATGGCAAAGAATATTGGAGATGGCCTGAGGACATGGAGCGTCTCATCACGGGCGATGTGACGCTGAACGTCACATATTCCGACATCCGCCAAACTACCGCTACCATGAAGACCATTGTGGACAAAGGCGATGCCATTGTGGACGACATGCAGTACTCCATCAACGGAGGTGCCACATGGCAAGATATGGAGACTACCGCAAACTTCACAGGACTGGCACCGGACGCCACTTACCGCCCTATGTTCAGATGGACAGTGTCCGGCATAAGCTACACCTATACAGCTCCGGCTTTCCAGACAAAAGCTGTCACAGTGTCCGCATCTGCCGAGGAAGTATGCCAGACATCCGCACTGATTTCGGCAGATTACAACACGGGCAATGCCACATACATAAGAAGCGGAGTGTATTTCAACGGAGATTATCTGGAGGGAACACCATACCGATTGACGAATCTGAGTCCTGCCACCACTTACAGCTACCGGGTATACGTCATGACAGAAGAAGGAGGAACAGTGATGAGCGCGGAGCACACATTCACCACACCTGCCATCAGCGTGACAACGGAAAGCGCGACCAACATTTCCAACCGTTCCGCACAATTCAACGGCACTGTGCAGTGCGACGCCTACAGCGACGCGACATTCGGATTTGAATGGAAAGGCATGGGCAACGACTGGCTGGCAGACCCTGTGTTTACGAAAGGCACGAGACTTGATGACGGAACCATGACATTAGGACTTGTGAGCGGAATGCTGGAGCCAAACAAAGACTATCAGTTCCGCGCCGTAGTGAAATATCAAGGAAAAGAATATGCCGGCGCATGGAAGAACTTCCACACCGAACTGGAATATGTATTCTATGCGGCACAACCTGTCACCTTGTATCGTACTGACCGCGAGACAAACAGCATTGTCTTCTGCGGATATTACATTCAAGGCAGCGAAGAAATCGTAAAACAAGGATATGAATACTGGGCCAACGGCTCACAGGTAAAACAGATGAGACAGACAGATGCGGCCGTTTCCGATGGTGTCATACGAGTAGAGACTGGCGAGAACATGCTGTACACCTTAGACTCTTCTGTTTTGGCAGACGGAACATATTGCGTCCGTGCGTTTGTACAAACAGCCACAGCCATATATTATGGAGAAACCTTGTCATTCGGCATAGGAGAGAACGTAGGCATTGACAGAACAGAAGAAAACAAACCGACATGCGTTGGCGCGGCAGGCAGCATCGTCTTCCGCAACACCGAAGGACTGTCGTGCCGGATATTCAATGTCAGCGGAAACTTCATCGGCGAGAAGAGAGAGATGCAGCACACAGAGCATTTCCCAATACAGCGCGGTGTTTACATTGTACGCTTCGACACAGGCGAGACAACCAAAGTAATCGTAAGATAATACTTGCACGGAATGCCCCATCCGAATAAAATCGGAACAGGGACAGTCTCCTAAAAAAAGAATCGGCAGTTTCTCCAAACTGCCGATTCTTTTTGTTTAAAGTTTTTCATGCTCATGCAATACAAAATGAGAAAAAATTTTGCCGTTACACAAATAAGCTGTACTTTTGCTTTTGATTTGGAAATCGGGACAGACCGTAAGAGACGTGCCGATGCAAGGGAATCAGGTGGAAGACCTGAGCTGTACCTGCAGCTGTAATCCCATATAACAACGCACCTTATTATATATAAGAGGTGTGTAGGAACAGACAAACGAAGCCACTGTTTGCACAACAGCTATTTTGCCGAAAGGCGCAAACGGGAAGGCGTCTGCTTCCAGGGGAGAGCCAGAATACCTGCCAAGTTTTAAGCATTAACACCGTATCTCCAGGATAAGGGACAACGGACAATAAAGACATATTGGATGTATCATAGAAAATGGACTGTCGCGGCAGCCACATTCGGTATTGCCGCATCATGCACTGACGGTCAGAAACTGCAAGACAGCATCGCAGAGACTGTGGTCACAAGAACCTGCACAACACAGCTGCTAAAGAATGCCCGTGCAGACTGAGGTTATCAACGGAGAAGTGTTGGAGAACCATGTCGGCAAATCTTTAGAGAATACTCTCGAAAGTCGTGCCGGCAACACAGAGATTGTAAACATTCATGCCGTGTACACAAAGAATGCCAAACAGACGTTTGCCGAATAAAGCAGAATAAAATTCTCCACATTTTATTATAGTTTTTCATTTAAAGTAGGAATGAGAGAGTGTCGCAATTCCTGACACTCCCTCATTTTCGAATCACGCGGAGCTGTTGGCTGTTTGAGCTTTATTATCTATCTTTGCATCATGGAAAGAAAAACAATTGATTTTGTATCGCTCGGCCCGGGTGGTGCCGACTATCTGACAAGGCAGACCATACGCATTTTGCTTACAGCAGACAAGATATACTGTTTCTCCGTAAAAGGAGTGTCCCATGCAGCAGACACTATTTGCGAGACGGGAATAGACAGCGACAAAATTGCAAAGATAGACATTCCGATGAGCAACGACAGGAATGCCGTAAAGGCAATATATCGGCAAACGGCAGACATTATCGAGAAGGAATGGAAGCAAGGCCTTTCTATAGCCGTGGCTACAGAGGGAGACACAGGAATCTATGCCACAACCCATTACGTGATGGACTTTCTGAGCACACGCGGAGTACAGCTCAGGCAGACACCGGGGATACCTTCGTTTATAGCCGCCGCCTCAATAGCGAGACTTCATCTGGTAAAGCTCAAAGAGCGTTTGCTGGTGGTTCCAGGGCATATCACGGCTGAGGAAATAGAACAGTTTGTGGAAAACGGCACCAACATTGTGATAATGAAACTTTCCATGTCTGCCGACAGCGTGCATGAGTGCATTCAGAAACATCCTGAATACAGCTACCACTATTTCGAGAATATAGGAATAAACGGCAAGGACGCAGAAAAACATCTCACAGACATCAACGAGCTGATGCGGATGAGCTTCCCCTACTTCTCGCTAATGACAATACAGAAAGAATAGGTATGAGACATTTATTTATAAAAAGCATGACAGTTGCCGGTATTGCAGCCAGCATTTTCTCATGCAAAGGCACACCGGACTCGCCTTCTGCGGAATCAACAGGAAAAATATCCGCAGACTCAATCATGCAACAAAACAGGGACTCGCTGTTCCTGAAGGCTGATGAATACAGCGATACCATTACCATCAAATATGCCAAAGGGCTGAAAGTGGCATATTCGGGAGACACCGTGTTCGTCACAATAAGCAACCCTGATGGACAGGGCGGAACAGCTCCCACCACATTGGCACTGGTAAAGGAAGGCAAACCAGCTGACAATACAGTTATTGTACCTGTACATGGTGTGATATGTATGACAGCATTGCAACTGTCCAACTTCACGGCTCTCGGATGCGAGGACAAAGTTGTTGGCATGACAAGTTTGCGACATCTGTTCAATTCCAAGATAAAACGACAGATGAAGGAGGGAAAAACCGTAAGAATAGGAAAAGAGGGCGCATTCGATGTGGAGAGTGTGATAGCGGCAAATCCTGACTTCATATTCGTGTCGGAAAGCAAAAGAGGGGGATTTGGACAGTTGAAAGACTGCGGAATACCGTTGGTGCCACACCACGGATATAAAGAAACAGACCCTCTCGGACAGGCGGAATGGATTAAACTGGCAGGCTTGCTGGCAGGAGAGCCTCGAAGAGCCAATGCCGTGTTTGCCGACATCGAGAAAAAATACAACGCTTTGCGCGAGGAGGTGGCGCACAAAACCACCAACCGACCAACTGTGGTGTCGGGACGGCAAGTGAGGGACGGATGGTATGTCATGGGAGGACAAAGCTACATTGCACGACTGTTTGCCGATGCCGGTGCGGACTACTTCATGAAGGACAACACTTCTACCGGAGGTCAGACTCTGGACTTCGAGTCGGTTTACGCACAGGCAATGAACATTGACTTTTGGCAAATAGACGGCTCTTTTGAAGGGGAATACACATACGACGTGCTTTTTTCCGAAGATTCCCGCTATGGTGACTTGAAAGCCTTCAAATCGCATAATGTCATCTTCTGCAACTTCGCCCAAGTGCCTTACCGTGAACAGTCGCCTATGGAGCCACATTTCTTGCTGGCTGACTTTGTAAAGGCTTTTCATCCGGAAATCCTTCCGAACTACACTCCAAAGTATTACAAGTTGATGAAAAAATAAGAGAGAATGAGCAAGAAACTACATCCGGTTATGCTGGCAGGCACCGGCAGCGATGTGGGCAAGAGTATCATTGCCACAGGCTTGTGCCGCATTTTTCTGCAAGACGGCTACCGTCCGGCTCCTTTCAAGGCGCAAAACATGGCACTCAATTCGTATGCCACCCCAGACGGACTGGAAATCGGACGAGCACAGGCCGTACAGGCTGAGGCAGCGGGACTGCCTCCGGAAACAGACATGAATCCGTTGCTTCTCAAACCCAATTCCGAGCACACGACACAGGTGGTGCTTCATGGCAAACCTATCGGCAACCGCAGCGCATACGAATATTTCCGCCGTGAAGGACGGGACGAGCTGAGAAAAGAGGTGAATGCCGCTTTCGACAGACTGGCACAACGGTTTAATCCTGTCGTGATGGAGGGTGCCGGAAGCATCAGCGAGATTAATTTACGGGATACCGACCTTGTGAACATGCCGATGGCACGACATGCCAATGCCGATGTCATATTGGTAGCGGATATAGACAGAGGAGGGGTGTTCGCCAGTGTGTACGGAAGTGTCATGCTACAGACACCGGAAGACAGAGAACGTATCAAGGGTATCATCATCAACAAATTCAGGGGCGACATGCGGCTCTTCGATGAAGGCAGAAAACTAATGGAAGAGATATGCGGCATACCAGTACTCGGTGTCGTGCCGATGTTCTCCGACATCATCATTGAGGAGGAGGATTCTGTGGAGCTTGAACGCAAATGCACTTCCGCAATGGCAGGAAAAATCAACATTGCCGTGGTTCTGCTACGACACATATCCAATTTCACTGATTTCGGAACATTGGAGCGGGACGAGCGTGTCAATCTGTTCTACACCAACAATACAGACGAATTGTCAAAGGCAGACATCATCATTCTGCCGGGAACAAAGTCTACCCTCAGCGACTTGTATGAACTGAGAAAGAACGGAGTGGCACAGGCTGTCATACGTACACACAAAGCAGGGAAAATCATACTTGGAATTTGTGGAGGATACCAAATGCTCGGACAGATGGTATGCGACCCTCACGGAGTGGAAGGAAACATTGAGCAGATGCCCGGACTCGGACTTCTGCCTCTGATTACTACAATGAACAGCGAGAAAGTAACCCGGCAGGTACGGTTTGCTTTCCGCAAAGACAACGCGTGGACATCACCGGAATGTATCGGATATGAGATTCATCAAGGTGAGACACGGCTCATCAACGACTGCACAACTGACCACACACAGCCGCTGTGCCGCTTCGATGACGGAAATACAGACGGATTCATCCACCACGGAACTTGTATGGGCACATACATCCACGGCATACTCGACAATCAGCCTTTTATTGATTTTCTGCTCTCCCTTGTAGACAAAACTGCCGAAAATACACAAACAAAAATGACGGCAGAAGAGTTCAAGAACTTGCAATATGACAAATTGGCTGACCATCTGCGCAAACATATCAACATGAACAAATTATACGAAATACTATGCTGAAAGGACACGGAGACGATGCTTATAAATATAAGGACATTAGGGTGAACTTCAGTTCAAACGTGTATAATCACTTTGATCAGGAGCCATTGCTGTGCCATCTTGCCAACCGACTTGACCGCATCGCGTCATACCCTGAGCCGGAACCTTATTCGCTTGAAAAGTCTGTTGCGGCAATGCTTTCATTGCAAAAGGAAGAGGTTTGTGTGACCAATGGAGCTACTGAGGCCATATATCTTATAGCCCAGACTTTCAGACGGTCAAAGACAGCTGTATTGATGCCTGCATTCTCTGAATATGCGGATGCTTGCCGGCTGCATGAGCATGAGGTATGCTCATTCTACAGTTTGCATCAACTGCCAAAGAACGCACAGACAATATGGATATGCAATCCGAACAACCCTACAGGCATGGTACACGATAAAGAGGAACTGCAAAAGTCAATCGCTGCCAATGAGGACAAATTATTCATTATCGACCAAAGCTATGCTTCTTTCACGCTCTCCCCTATCCTCACTCCATACGAGGCTTCTCTTTATAAAAATGTAATCCTGCTGCATTCTATGACCAAGCAGTTTGCCATTCCCGGGTTAAGACTCGGATATATGACAGGCTACAAACCACTTATCGAGCAGATACGCAGACAACGGATGCCGTGGTCAGTCAATCAGGTAGCGATAGACGCAGGACATTACCTGCTGGCGCACGAGGATGATTACCGCATCGAACTGAAATCTCTGATGAATGAGCGCGCACGCATGGCATCTGCACTAAGCGCGCTCGGATTCGTAGAGGTGTGGCCCAGTCACACTCATATTCTGCTCGGCAAACTGCGTATAGGAAAGGCCTCGGCACTAAAAGACTATCTCGCATCCGAACACGGCATTCTGATAAGGGATGCCGGAAATTTCAACGGACTTGACTCTTCTTTTTTCAGAATTGCCGTACAAACGGAGAAAGAGAATAACCTACTGGTTGAGGCTATAAGAAAATGGATTGAAATCGGCTGAAAATACGGAATATATTTGACTGACCCGCATCACAAAAAAGAACATCGTGCGGCAAATAAGAAAAGACAGAAGTAAAACGAAGAGGCTAAAAACAATCAAGGTCACCAGCTTCATCCTGTATCAGACAAATCTTACTGTTTGCGGTCAGTGTACACTGAGACATATCCGCACAAGTGATATGATACGCCTTTAAACAACGAGATTTATGCGGTGTAGCCTCCGCACGCTCAAAGAAAGCGTCTACAGAGCGTACACCGTCCAAATCTATTTCCTCGGCATAAGTTAGCAAAATAATCCCTCCAAGCCATTCAGTCATGGCAAGCTCGGAAGTCAAGGCATAATGAGAGACTACCCTACTTCCATATATCTCTACAATATGATTCACATATCTGTTTTTACGACTTGTGAAAACAAGGTTAGCAGCCACTCTCCTCATAAAGCATACATTTCTACAAAGAATCACTTATTGATTTTTTTCCTCCGTGTAGGACCAACGGAATTAGGACGGATTACATCAGGACGAGACTTTATATTTATCCTTCTATCACCCTTTGTCTGCTCGCGCAGCTCTTCCGGATTTAAACGTTCATGTACTGTCGTATCCGCCACAACCACAGGTCTCACCTTCGCCAAAGAGTCAGCCTTCGCCACAGAATCTGCCGCCAAAGTATCAGTCTGCAAAGAATCAACCACAGCTTCCTTCTTTTGGGTATGAATACGATACAATGCAATATTGTCAATGACAGACATATTGCGCATATCAGATTTGCCGTTGTAATAGAAGAAGATACTTACGGATTCTATATCCTTATCCTCAATAGCCTCAATAGTCAACTGCTGGCTGCCGGGATAAGATACATTACGTGTACTCCCAACAGTCTTGCCGTCCTTATATTGCATGGACAGACTGACAACCAGACTGCAATCGCGGTCGTCCTTATTCTCCTTTATAAAACACGCATTAGACAAAAGCACAAAGCGATCTTTCTTTCTGAAACTTGTATCCGCCTTTATCGTGAAACATTCTCTGTTGAAAAGCTCGCCATTGCGAAGCACAAGCAACTTCTCCCCATTCCAAATATTCGTGGTGTCTCCGTTCTCCGCAAAGAAATATCCCATCTCACTGCTTCCGCTCTTCAACTTCATCTCCTCATCAACCGACTTATAACGCTGATACAAATTGTCATAAATGTCCTTCATGTCCTTTGTGTGCCTGCTATACCACACCATTGAAGAATCAAACTGCGCTTCTGTAATTCCATGCTTCTCATACACAGCCTTTATGTAGGAGTCAGCCATCTCACGACGTTTGTCCGACGGAAGATTCGTAATCATACCTTGTGCAAGGTGATAATCATAAAGCACTTGTTCCATAGCAGATTTAGACAACACATCCTTCGGACGACTGTCGCACGCAACCAAAGCTACCAGACCCACAAACAAAAGTATGACTTTTCTCATTTTCTTGCCAGACATTTAATAATATACGAACTTCCGCATTCCCAAATTCACCAAGCAATATTATTACTACAGAATCTGAAATCCGGAAGTCCAAACAGAATAAAAAATTAGAAACTTATTTTACTTACCAGCTTGTGGTAGAAAATCATGAGCGCGACAATTCCACAACTGATAGAAGCGTCCGCAAAATTGAATATAGGACTAAAGAACACGCAATGCTCTCCGCCATACGGCAACCACCCCCAATCGGGCATGTCCCATTCAATCAGCGGGAAATAGAACATATCTACCACCCGTCCGTAAAGCAGCTCTCCATAGCCTGTGCCCCAGGGTACAAACTGCGCCACTTCAGGATAAGGCGGATTATTGAAAATCATTCCGTAGAACAGACAGTCCACAATATTTCCAGCCGCACCAGCCAACACCAGAGAAAGGCAGACAATATATCCCAACGGGCTGCCGCTCTTCACAAGCCGGCATATATACCATGCGATTACAGCCACCGCCACGATACGAAAAAGAGTAAGGAAAAGTTTTCCTCCCTCAATTTCCCATCCGAATGCCATCCCCGGATTTTCAACAAACACCAACTGAAACCAGTCGGTAATATGGATTCGCTCTCCAAGATACATCCCCGTCTTGACACCGACCTTTATAAGTTGGTCGATGACAAGAACGGAGAATATTACCATCAAAGACACAAAGGCTTTCTTCTTCATCAGTCTTTGCTTACTTTTATTACAGCTTTGAAATCCTCAAAGTCCACTTCTGTTCCCTCAGACGGATTGCCAAGCGACAATGAATTGGCAAGCACCTGTCCGCAGATGTATTCGCTGTAGCCCTCCACAGCAGCAGCAATAGCAGGAACATCAGTTATTTCCACCTTTATGCGGTCTACAATTTCCAGTCCGCTGTCCTTGCGTATGCCCTGTATGCGCTTCACTATCTCACGGGCAACTCCTTCATTCCTCAAGCTATCCGTAATCTCTATATCAAGCGCAACAGTCAGATTGCCCTCATTCGCCACAGTCCATCCCGGAATATCCTCGCTGATAATTTCCACATCAGCAGCCTCAACTGTAATGTCCTGTCCCTCCACGGAAAGAACTATCTGCTGCTTCGACTCCAGTTCTGCAATCTGTTCCTGTGTCATACCCACTACAACCTCATTCACAGCCTTCATCAATTTGCCGAATTTCTTTCCCATCGTGCGGAAGTTACACTTTACCTTCTTCACAAGCATACCCTCGCTTCCATCCACAAAGCGCAGTTCCTTTACATTCACCTCGTCCAGAATCAGTTGCTGCATCTGTTCTATGCGCTCCCTCATCAGACTGTCAGTGACAGGTATAGATATGCACTGGAGCGGCTGACGAACAATAATTCTTTCCTTCTTTCTAAGCGAAAGAACCATTGAGGTTGTCTGCTGTGCAAGCTGCATACGTATCTCCAGTTCCTTGTTTATCAAATTCTCGTCAGCCTCCGGGAATTTAGCAAGATGGACAGACTTCACAGAATCTCTGCCCGTTGTGCTCACCAAATCCATATACAGACGGTCGGCATAGAACGGCGCAATCGGCGCAATCAACTTAGCAATTGTCTCCAGACAGGTGTAAAGAGTCTGGTATGCAGACAATTTGTCCGTATCCATATCACCACCCCAGAAACGCTTACGGTTGAGGCGCACATACCAGTTACTGAGATTGTCTGTCACAAACGACTGTATAAGTCTTCCCGCACGTGTAGGCTCATAATCCTCATAACTCTTGTCCACATTCTTCACCAGAGTGTTCAGCTCCGACAACACCCATCGGTCAATTTCCGGACGCTGTTCTGCCGGCACGTCAGCCTCAGAATAATCAAAGCCGTCCACATTGGCATACATCGTGAAGAACGAGTAAGTCTGGAACAGTTTGCCGAAGAATGTGCGGCTCACTTCCGCCACACCATCCTTGTCAAAGCGCAGGTTATCCCACGGCTGAGAGTTGGTAATCATATACCAGCGCACAGCATCCGTTCCGTATTTCTCAATACATTCAAACGGATCAATGCCGTTGCCAAGACGCTTCGACATTTTCAAGCCGTTCTTGTCAAGCACAAGGCCGTTGGAGATAACAGCCTTATATGCCACACTGTCGAACACCATTGTAGCAATAGCGTGCAATGTAAAGAACCATCCGCGTGTCTGGTCCACACCTTCCGCAATGAAATCAGCCGGATAAACGGTACGTGCGTCAAATTCTTCCTTATTCTCAAACGGATAATGAATCTGGGCATATGGCATTGAGCCTGAGTCAAACCACACATCAATCAAGTCCGACTCTCTCACAAGCACATGACCTGTAGGCGACACAAGCTTGATGTCGTCCACATACGGGCGGTGAAGGTCAATCTTGTCATAATTGTCCTGCGTCATATCGCCTGGCACAAATCCCCTCTCCTTCAAAGGATTTGTCTCCATCACTCCTGCGGCAACAGCCTTTTCAATCTCATTATAGAGTTCCTCCACGCTTCCCACACAGATTTCCTCTCTGCTGTCAGCATTCCTCCATATAGGCAGCGGAGTGCCCCAATAGCGTGAGCGGCTCAGATTCCAGTCGTTCAGGTTCTCCAGCCATTTTCCGAAACGTCCCGTACCCGTAGTCTCCGGTTTCCAGTTGATTGTCTTGTTCAGCTCCACCATACGGTCTTTACAAGCCGTAGAGCGGATGAACCAAGAGTCAAGCGGATAATAGAGCACCGGCTTGTCCGTTCTCCAGCAATGAGGATAGTTGTGTACATGCTTCTCAATCTTGAAGGCAGTACCTTGCTGCTTCATCTCCATACACAACACAATATTCAAATCCTCTGCCTTCGAGGCAGCCTTCTCGTCATACTTTCCGTTTTCATTGAACTTAGGGTCGTATGCGTTCTTGACAAAATCGCCTGCATGAAGCGCATATTTGTCCTTGTCCACACATTTTGTCACGAACACCTCATCCAACTCATCAAATATATAATATTTTCCGGACAGGTCTACCATAGGTCTTGTCTCTCCCTTCTTGTTAATCATGAACAAAGAAGGTATTCCCGCAGCCTTTGCCACCTTCGCGTCATCGGCACCGAAAGTAGGCGCGATATGTACAATACCTGTACCGTCATCCGTAGTCACATAATCTCCCGGAATCACTCTGAACGCCTGTTCCGACAACTCTACAAAAGTATCGTTTCCTGCCACAAAACACTTTTCCGCATTGGCAGCGGCATAGTCCCTTACAAACTCAGCCGCGTTCTCGTCCACCTTCTCAAGAGGCTTCACCCACGGCATAAGCTGCTCATATCCCATGCCCACAAGGTCTGTACCCTTATAGTGTCCTACAATTCTATACGGTACAATCTTGTCGCCCGGCTTATAGTCCTCAAGCGGCATGTCCGCACCCTCAGGTTTCAAGTAAGCGCCGATGCGCGACTCAGCCATCACAACGCTCACCTTCTCACCGTTGTAAGGATTATATGTCTGCACACATACATAGTCAATCTTCGGTCCCACGCACAATGCAGTGTTTGAAGGAAGCGTCCACGGTGTGGTTGTCCATGCGATGAAGCACGGCACACCCCACCCTGTCATTTCCTCTTTAGGATTCGTCATCCGGAACAGCGCAGTCGCTGTAGTGTCCTTCACATCCCTGTAACATCCCGGCTGGTTCAGCTCATGGCTGGAAAGTCCGGTTCCCGCAGCCGGTGAGTACGGCTGTATGGTATATCCCTTATAAAGCAGGTTCTTCTTGTACAGTTCTTTCAGAAGATACCACAACGTCTCGATATATTTGTTGTCATAAGTGATGTACGGATGTTCCAAATCCACCCAGTATCCCATCTTATGACTCAGGTCTGTCCATTCGGAAGTGTACATCATGACATTCTTCCGGCATCTCATGTTGTACTCCTCTATTGATATTGTCTTTCCTATATCCTCTTTTGTAATGCCCAGTTCCTTTTCCACTCCAAGCTCCACCGGAAGCCCGTGAGTGTCCCATCCAGCCTTACGCTTCACCTGAAAGCCCTTCATTGTCTTGAAGCGACAGAAAGTATCCTTGATGGAACGTGCCATAACGTGGTGAATGCCCGGATGTCCGTTTGCAGAAGGAGGTCCCTCAAAGAAAATGAAAGAAGGACATCCCTCACGTTCTGTCATGCTTTTATGAAAAACATCTTCTGAATCCCAATCCGCCAACACTTCCTTATTCACAAGAGAAAGGTCGAGTTTTGTGCGTTCTGCAAATCTTTTCGCCATATATACCTAATATTATTATCGAATACGAAGTCCCGTCCGGCATTTCAAGCGAAGTATTGCCGGACGGTGTGTCTCCGTCCTTTCTATTTTAATGTATCAATCTCCAATTTAAAATCACACAAGCTTAATATTGTCGATGCACTGTTCCTTGCCGCAGTATCTGCATTTCATGACACCTTTTTCCTTGTCTACAACATAAAAGACCGTCTTCATCGGCTCGTTGTTGGTGATGCAGACAGGATTGGCGCAGCGCACCACATTCGTAAGTTGTTCCGGCAGACACACCTCCTTTTTCTCCACCACCTCATAGTTGCGTATGATACACAGGCGTATGTTCGGACAAACCACTGCAAGCCTGCTAATCTCGTCATCGCTGAAAAAGCGGTCCTCCACCTTTATCAGTCCTTTGTGCCCCAGTTTCTTGCTTGAATAGTTGTTGCCTATCGTTACAGAATCCTCACACTTGTCCAACTGAAGCAGCTGCACTATTGTAAACAGTTTCTGCGTCGGTATATGATCAATGACTGTGCCGTTTTCCAGGGCAGCCACCATGCGTCCTTTCTTATCTTCCATTTTTGTCAGAATTATGGTTTCACATTGTTCTTTTGTTCTCGCTCCACACCTATGCCTCAATAACAGTCAGGTCGGTCTTTATCTGCTCCAGAGTGATTCCGAGCACATCGCAAATCAGTGCCTGACGGGCATAGAGTCCGTTGCGAGCCTGCTCAAAATAATATGCGTGCTCCGACTCGTCCACATCATACTCAATCTCGTTCACTCTTGGCAGCGGATGCAGAATCTTCATGTTCTTCCGGCATTTGCCCAGCATATCCGCCTTGAGGATATAAGCGTCCTTCACACGCTCATACTCCATCAGGTCTGTGAAACGCTCTCTCTGCACACGGGTCATATAGAGTATATCCGCATCGGCAATAGTGTCTTCCGTGAAATCGGTCTGTTCCACATACTTAATCTGGTTCTGCTTACAATACATCTTGTATTCATCAGGCATCTCCAGTTCTTTCGGAGCGATGAAATGGAATGTCGGGTTGTACTTGCGCATCGACATCAGAAGGGAATGCACTGTACGTCCATACTTCAAGTCGCCGACCATATAGATGTTCAGATTCTCCAGCGTACCCTGTGTCTTATATATGGAATACAAGTCAAGCATTGTCTGTGAAGGATGCAGGTTAGAGCCGTCTCCCGCATTGATAATCGGCACATTTGTCACCTCACTGGCATAAAGCGCAGCTCCCTCCAGCTTATGGCGCATGACAATCACGTCCGCATAGTTCGACACCATCTTGATAGTGTCTTTCAGTGTCTCTCCTTTCGACGAGGACGTCACTTTCGGGTCTGTAAAACCGATTACTCTCGCGCCAAGACGGTTTGCAGCAGTTTCAAAACTCAAACGTGTGCGAGTCGAAGGCTCAAAGAATAGCGTAGCCACCACCTTCCCTTGCAGAATGCGCCTGTTGGGTGCCTTTTCAAACTCCGCAGCCATTTCCAGCAATTGCCCGATTTTCTCGCGGCTGTAATCTGCAATTGAAACAATACTCCTGTTTCCCATATAATTTGTATATTTAATTTATTTGTCCTCTATATTTTTGTCTGCCATACAGAAACTTGCGTCTTCGTGTACAATGCTCTCAAAGATTATAAAAGAGAGGCAAACTGTTGTTTCCCATGATGTCGGGCATCAGCAAGCACGACCGGACACAACTCTCGCCACCCTGAAAAAAACTCATCGTCCGCACACCACACTGACAGAGTTCCGGTTAGCAATATAAATCGTGCAAAGATAACGCAAACACACCACAAAATGAAATTTTTGAATAAAAAGTTTCAAGCACTGATTAATCATGTTTTACGACAGACTATCAGGCTGCTCCTCCCGCCAAATTCATTCCTCACAAGCAGCACCTTTATATGCGCCAGGACTTCCGTGCCATCTTGCTGTCTTTCCGGCTCCGCTTTATGTCGGAAGGCGCATAGCCGTACACATATTCCGAAACCGCCAGATAGATGCTTTCCGCAATCAGACGCACACCGTTCTTCGACGAGATGAACTCTTCCTCCATGCGGTTTGAGATGAACCCCACCTCCACAAGCACTCCCGGCATCGTCGACTCACGCAGCACCTGAAAATTGGCTTTCTTCACCCCCTTGTCGTTCCGCCGTGCGTGTGTACGCAGTTTTTCGGCTATGATTCGCGCAAGACGCTCACTGGCAGCAGAGCTTTGGCGATGCACATAGACTTCCGTGCCATAGGCATTAGGATTTTTCTCCGAGGCATTGGAATGGACGGAGATGAAAAGGTCGGCATTCACAAAGTTGGCAAATCCGGCACGGTCTTTAAGCGTGACATACTCGTCCTTCCGCCTTGTCATCACCACCTTAATGCCCTTGGTGTTCTTCCGCACAACCTTGTCCAGTTTCTTCGATATGGCAAGATTGATGTCTTTTTCTTTAGCATATCTGCCACTTGCCCCGGCATCTTTCCCGCCATGCCCGGCATCTACCACAACCACAAAATCTTTTTTCCGCGCTTCGGCCCGCACGGAAAAACATTGCCATACCGCTATCAGCAAAATTACCGCTATATTGAGTCTCATATTCTGTCAAGCTCTTATTCAGTTCATATTCTGCACAAAAGACAGAGAGAAGTATCTGCCTTTTCACGCAACAAAGGTATGAAAACTTACAATCAGAGCAAAGTGCGGGGCGGGCAAATGTCATGTCCGTTCTTGCAGGTCGTTTATATTTGGAACTTCGCCAGTCTGAATCGTTCCGGCACATATTCTTTTTGGGGGACGCAGCCGGCTGCAATCGGGTTATCTTGCGGACATGCAAACGAAGAAAATTGACATTATGTCACTTTAGCAGAAAGGCACATTTTAAGATTCATCCGACATGTCAAGTGATTTATCTTGTTTTTGTAGGATTGAGTCTTGATGTAGACGATGTTTTGCAGGTGAGTCTGACAGACTCATTGATTTTTTGTAAATGTGTTTTAATGTGTTCAGACAGAATATTTGACTTTTTGTAAGTATGCTTTTTTGTGTATTTTGACAGACTCCTCCGTCGCAAAGCGACACCTCCCCTAACTTAGGGGAGGAACTATATACCTTGTCAATCAATACTTTAGTCTCTCTGCAAGCATGATAATCTGGCTCCTCCCCTAAATTAGGGGGTGTCACGAAGTGACGGAGGAGTCTGTCCTAAAAGTCAATAAAAATTAGAATATCTCTGACAAATTGATATGTTAAAGTTCACCTCCGTAGAATCGCCTCAAAACGAACCGAGCCTTGCCTCGGTTGCAAAAACGCGATTCTACGGAAGGTTTTGAGTCCCGAAAATCAAGGAGACAAACAGAGCAATCCAGCCGACTAAAAGACATACAATTTTTCCTCAAAACACACCTTTCCCACCCAAAAGCCCAACAAAACCCAAAATTACAAGGTGCTGAAAATTTATTT
>JAMPEL010000050.1 GCA_023665185.1 Roseburia sp. | reverse complement strand
CTTAAAGTCATGAAAATGGATATGGACTACTGGGATGCAATGGATAATGCCTAATAGTATTGCAGCTATGCAATTTTTCTATCCAGTTTAATCTTGCACTTTGATTCGGTATGCGACATTTTACGTTCAATGGTAGATATTTCTGAATCACGGAGAGTATGGGCAAATACTCTCTTTATAAACGTGGCAGTCTGTAAGCGTGGCTTGCCGAATGCCTTACCGATATTCCATCCAAAGTGCATGATGTCAATAGTCTTTAGCTGAGAATCAATCTTTATCGGTTCGATTTTAAGTAAGGCATCTGACAGGTAATATTCTGTTACATATCCACACAAGCGATTAAGCGCAGTTTCATCAAGATAGGAAACTAAAGTTTGTTTCGTGTATGCGATAACCTTATTGAGTTTTTCTTGTGAGGCGCGTTCTTTCTCTGCCATAGCGTTTGCACGAAGAATCTCGTATTCTGATGGCTGGTCGGATTCTTCGATAGATGTGTTGTTGGTAGAAGGCTTGGTTTCCTCCTTTGGAAGTTCTGCCACATCTTCGTTGAGTTCAGACCATGATGGAGTAGAAACTTCTTTTGTTATGTCAGATGTAGTTCCGATTTCAATTTCGGGTTCAGGTTCAGAAATGATAGGTTTTGAATTTATAGAACTTCCGGCAAGTTCCGAGTTTGCTGCTGGAGCTTCTACGACTACAGCCTTGTTGCGATAGCATTCAAATCTCATAAAGCACTTTTCTATTGTAGGTGAAAGGAGTTGTCTGAATACCATTTGCAGATTGAGATAGATAGCCCCCATGATAATGGAGCATACCACCAATATGAGGTAGCTGCTGAACTCGTCCCAACCATAGAGAAGTACGGTTTGACGGGCTAAAACACCAATGATTGCGATTGTACCAAAAACAATCAGATGCAATGTTATATGTTCTATCTTTCTCTGTTCCATAGTGAGATGTATTAATCGTTTGTGTGCAAATATATAGGATTAATTTTTGAGAAAATCCATAGTTTTGCCTGTTAATGGGCTTTTGACGATATATTTCATCACTTTTCACCACGTTACACTCCTAATAATAAGCGCATTGCAAATTTCTTGTTTTGGGATGAAAATAGTTGGGTAAATAGGCTTGTGTATCTTAAAAACAAAAATTATCTGCATCATTTTAGGTAAACAATGCAGATAATCAATAAAGTATAGAAATAGCTTATTAGCAATACAATGTATGGTTTGTACCCTTGCTGAGATATAACAGGAGGTTGTAATCTTGTTTACGAGCGACTTTGTTTATTAGCCATTTCCTAAATGCAGCGGAATGCCCGGTGTCTATCTGATAGGATAGGGCTATAACCATATCGAGGTTATACGCATCGGCACTGTTTCCATTCTCCAATTTGATGTACTTATAAGCTTCGTGGATTTTCAAAATATTGGCTTTCAGAATTCTTTTGATTGCTGCATGGATAACTCCAGCCGTTGTATAAAACAAGTCTGCAAGTTCCCAAGTGGTCATCCATACTTCGCCATCAGAAATATGGATGCCTTGCCCGTTGTTGGTTATGATTCCTCGTTTCATAGCTACAATTTATTTGAGTGATATTTTATTAGCTGTCTCTCGCTTCTTGGAATTGACCAAATCGGCATATATTTGAGTTGTGGACACGTTCTTGTGCGTTAGCATCTTTGATACCGTGTAAATATCTGTACCTAAGGAGATTTGTATGACGGCATAGCTATGCCGAAAACAATGAAAGGTTATCGGCTTCGTTATCCCTGCCTTTTTGATCCAGTTTTTCAACGGATAATTAATCATGCTCCGTTTCAACTCCTTGAATACTTTGCCTGTTCCGGGCGTACCGCATAGTTCGTAGGCTTCGTAACTGATGGGGAGTGTCGCTTCCGTTTGGGTTTTCTGGGTTCTGATACGTAAGCAATAGCCTTGGTCGGGAGCGATAGTGAAGTCTTCCCATTGTAGGTTGAGAATGTCGCTGATGCGTAAGCCTGTTAGACAAGCGAATAAAGAAGCGGCTTTCAGAACGGGAATGTCGCAAGGTGTGGCAGCTAGTTGTTTCACTTCGTCCAACGTCAGATATTCTTTCTTTACATCTTGCGGCTCAATCTTATCAAGATAGTCGTTGATGTTCTCCCGAAACCATTTGTCCCGATAGGCAATCTTCAACAAACCTCTAAAAGTAGAATAGTAGCCGGATGCCGAATTGAGGGATATGGGGCGGTTGCTGTGTTTGAGTTGCTTGGCGTTTAGCAGGTACTCACGGAACTTCTTGCATAAGTCCACATTCACATCGCCAAAGGTACATTGCCCCTTAACGAAGTTGTAGAAATGCTGATAGACAAATTGCCATTTCTGGTCTTTGTTTCGGCACATCTTCTTGAAGTAGGTGAGGAAATCGGCTTTCTGCTTGGTCTTATCCAAGAAACCGAACTCTTCGTTGATGAGTGATTGTACTCGGATACAACGGATAGCCTCTGCCTTGTTCAACATGTCGTTGTTGAACTCCCGTTCCATTTCGTTTTTGGGATGGGCGTAGATGTAGATGCCGAGGTATTCCCTGCGGCTCATCTGCATCGTTTCGGGGTTACGGACTGCCGGATAATAATCCAGATACAAGGAGATACGATTGTTCCGAATCGCTCTCTGACGAACTGTTACTTTTGTACACGTGTGTGACATACTGTTTAATATTTAGAGTTTTACATTTGTTTAGTGCAAAGGAATAAGGTGATTCAATGGTGGGTACATTCACCGAAAAATAACTTATTCAATCTTTGGAGCTGCAAGTAACTTGTCCAATTCGGGCTTGGAAATGAGTGTGTATTTGCCTTTCTTGACCTTCGGGATATTATGATACTTCGCATAGTGATAGAGCTGGTCACGAGTAAGGTTGAACTTCTCTATCGCTTCGGCTACCGTATAATATTGAGGTTCTTCGGGAGCCGCAATGCCTTTGGCAATATCCACATGCTTCTTGGAGTAGTACACCATGATGCCCTCTTTCTTCTTGGGGATGGCATTCTTGGAAACGAAACAGTAGATGGCGGATAAGGTCATGCCGAACTTCTCCTGCATTTCTTGGGTACTATACCATTCAGTAATATCAGGATTCGGGGCTTTCTTGGCAAAGTAAGCGTCAATATGTTTCTTGCTCCAGTAGGTCTTACCCCGATTGAAAGTCCGGGGAATATTGTTCCTCTTGGCTACTAAGAATATCCATGACTCGTTTACATGATATTTCTCTTTAACTTCTGCGGTGGTGTAGAAGTCGGTGATAGGGGCTTTCTCTTTTGTTGGTGTATGGAACTCAGTTGGATTATTGAATAACACATCAATATCCTCTTTCTTCAAAAGATATTTGAAGCCCAAGCGAATGACCTTTAATTCACCACGTTTAATGTAACCGTAAACGGTTGGTCGGGTTACTCCGAGATAGATAGCCGTTTCGGTAATTGTAAGAAAAGGCTTGTCTTTGATTCTTTCAATGGGCTTTTCATCAATCTTTTTCTCTACAATTTGATTGTTTGCTTTGATGGTTTCATCACGCTTTCTCTTTTTATAGAGTGCGTTGGCGCATTGTTTGGAACAACATGCCGTAGTTGTTTTCTGGGCGATAAACTCTTTACCGCACCAAGCGCAAATTCGTTTAATTTTCAGGTTGCTGCTCATTTTAATTCATCTTTATTTCTCCATTATTACTGTAAATTCCCGTAAAACCGTGTAAAATGGCGTATAGTTTCTCTACTACCTTTCCACTCGATTTTCGAGCTTTAGCAAGCGAGCAACAAATGCGGTACAAAAATGAGCTGAAAAAGCCCTATAAATGATGACTATCGCTTATAAGGCTAAAAAGAAAGGCGCTCAAAATGAACGCCTTGATAATCGTTGATGATATATGCTAATCGTTGGTAATCAACGGTTATTTTCCGATGCAGAACTTTGAAAATATAGATTTCAGTACATCGTCAGAAGACACATCACCTACAATCTCTGAAAGGTGATGGATGGTCATGCGGAGATCTTCGCTTATCAAGTCACCTGACATACCTTGCAGAAGGGAATGCTTTACTTGTCTGATAGACGCAAGGGCATTGTTCAGTGATTCCGCATGACGGATATTAGTGACCACAATATCATTGTCACTGATTTCCGAAACATGGGATGCATCAATAAGCATGTTCTCTAACGATGCTATATTCATGCCGTTTTTTGCACTGATACGAATCGTTTCGTCTTCGTTTATTCCGGAATCTTTATATATCCGATTATATACAGTGTACATTTGGTCTTCATCAATCAAATCACACTTGTTGATGACGCATATCAGAGACTTGTCCTCACAGAAAGGAAGAATGCGGCTTTTAATGTCGTCTATATTTGATGCACCTTGATACTCATTCCGAGGTGGGGCCGCTTGTGCTTCTTGTACCGACTCTAAAGGATGTTCCAACAATTCTGTGGCATCTATCAACCAAAGAACTATTTCCGCCTCTTTTATTTTACTGAATGTGCGCTCTATTCCAATGTTCTCAATCACATCATCTGTCGTGCGTATGCCGGCAGTGTCGATGAAACGGAAGGTGACTCCGTTTATATTCACGCAATCCTCAATGGAATCCCGTGTCGTGCCATGTACGTCACTTACGATGGCACGTTCCTCGTGAAGCAATTGGTTGAGAAGCGTACTTTTTCCCACATTCGTTTCTCCGATGATAGCTACTGGAATACCATGCTTTATGGCATTTCCCAGCCGGAAAGAACGGGTCAGCCTCGATATGACATTTTCAATCCTGACTGATAAGTCTGACAGTTTCTGCCTGTCTGCAAATTCTACATCCTCTTCACTGAAATCCAGTTCAAGTTCCAACAGAGACGTCATCTCCAGCAACTGGTCACGCAAGTGATGCAGTTCCTCGCTGAACTGTCCGCGCATCTGGTTCATCGCCAGTTTATGAGATGCGTAGTTGGATGCGGCAATCAAATCTGCCACTGCTTCAGCCTGACTTAAATCCATTTTTCCATTGAGGAATGCGCGTTGGGTATATTCTCCCGGGGTTGCCATCCTGCATCCGTTGGTTATCAGCAGTTCTGTCACTTTCTGAAGTATATATCCCGAACCGTGGCACATTATTTCCGTCGAGTTTTCTCCTGTGTACGATTTCGGCGAATGGTATGTAGCTACCATAACTTCATCAACGGTTTCTCCTTTATCATCCGATATATATCCGTAATGCAACGAATAGCTTCTGGAATCTGTTAGTCTTTTTCCGCTTTTCGACACAAATATCTTGTCTGTGATGTCAATTGAGTCACTGCCGGATACCCTTATTATTCCTATTGCACCGCCACTTGCTGTGGCGATGGCACAAATAGTGTCTTTTTCCATGATTTTTTCTGTTATGCTCCGTCCTCTTCCGGGTCTACTGTCATTCCCGGAACAATAGGTTCCGTCTCAATGTTCTCTGCTTTGATGATGCTCATCTGACCGTCGGTCGTAATTATCACCTCCATCGGGAACGATAGCTCTGCAGTCTCGTCTGGGTCTCCCACAGTGGCGATAAAAAAGAACTTGCTGTGGTTGTCCGCCTTTGTGATGTTATAGTTAAAGCCTACAAGGGCTGATGTCGCCATAAACTTCTTTGGGACAATTCCCTCAAAAGATTTTTTCGTGAAGCGGTGAGAGTATATTGTAGTACTGTCCTTTTTTATCGTCAGCCTGACCATGTTGTCGTGATAGGTCTGCCCTACAGAGTTGACAATGACCGGCAGCGAGTCTTCGGGCGAGAAACTGAAGGTGTATCTGTATAATGTCCCGTTGATTCTTACTGTATCTGTTGTCTCATATCCTCTCATGCTTGTAATGCCGGTCACAGAGTCCGTGTCTTCCGTAATGACGGGAGTCTCGGTCTTTATCGGCGAGGATTCCTTGCACGACATGATTCCTGCAATGGCTATCGAGCAAACTGTGATTTTGAAATAATTCATCTTTTAATGTCGTTTTATCTACAATTCCATACAAATTACGGAAAAGAATGTGATATGTACAAGTATGCCATTCTTTTTTCAAGTTCAAAATGCCGAATTTCATGATTTGCCCGTTGCAAATACAGTTATGAGGCTCTCGGAATTTGCCTGCAAACTCCGGAAGCCTCATATTTCTATATCTTTTCAGTCTGTCTTTCCCCGTCATTCCAGCCGTTCAAAGAACCGCATGATGCTGTCGGTCTCTCCTGCCACAATCAGTGTGTCTCCTTCCTTGAACATAATCGTTGGTTCCGGGTTCATAATGTATTCCCCGTCATGCTCAATTCCCATGATGATGCAGTTTCCTTTTTCCCGTATAGCGGATGCTATGATAGTCATGCCAACCAGCGGGTTTCCTGATCCTATAGTGAAACGCTCAAGGGTGATGCGCATGTTAGTGGTTGCCTTGTCCGATTTCACAAGACTGTTTGCCAGCATTTTCTGGAATCTGTCTATTTGGTTGTCAGAGCCTGCCACTACAATCTGGTCGCCCGGATATATGCGTTCATTACCTCCTGGAATATTTATGTTTATGCCGCCTCTTACAATGCGCACGATGCTCACACCCGATATGTTTCTTATGTTGAGCTGGCTCAATGCCTTGCCGCAAAATACAGAGTCAGGCGACAGGTGGAAGTCGGATATATGCACGTCGTAGCTGAGAAGTGATTTCTCAAATTCTTTGCGTATTGTGCGTTTCTCGTCTGCCGATTTTTCTCTTGCGGTAAGGTTCTCGTTGAATTTTAGTTCAAGCAGATGGGAACGCTTGCTGATGTTGTGCGAGAACATAATTCCCGTAACGAGTATGATGGAGATTGCCACCAGCAGTCCCGATGTCACTGTAAAGATGTTGATTATGGCATACGATACGAATGCCACACATACAAACAGGCGCAGCAAGATGAGTCCTGCTAACGACGCTTTCTGGAAGTTGCCCGACAGCCATAGCTTCTTGGCCTCAGGCGATTGTCTGTGGCGGGTTGCCATCATATAGATGAACGGTGAGGTGATGGAGAGCAACACGACCAGACATACCACCTGCACAATGAAGTGCGGCATTATTTTGCCCAGCATTTCTGTCATGAAAGGGTAGGCATACTTGAAATACAGCACATCGATGAAGGCCGTCACCACTCCATAGATGAATATGGATACCACCACTTTCCGCAGCAGTCCTTTCCATATACTTTGCATAGTGACTGTATTTCTGCTTCTTGCATAGTTTTCAAGATACAGCTTCATTCCATTGCTGATGTGCGCCTCCACAAAACGGTTGGCGGGCTCCGACAGACGCATTATATAAGGTGTAAGGAAAGTAGTGATGACCGACACCGCTACTACAATAGGGTAGAGGCTCTTGTCCGTCACCCCCAGTGTCTGTCCCAGGGCGGCGATGATAAAAGCAAACTCTCCAATCTGCACTAACGAGAAACCGCTTTGAAGCGACACTTTCAATGATTGTCCTGACAGAAGTGTGCCCAGCGAGCCGAATGTAATCTGACCTGTTATTACAATCAGGGTGATGATGAGTATCGGTATCCAATATTCCATCAATTGTGCAGGATTAATCATCATGCCCACCGACACGAAGAATATGGCACCGAATATGTTCTTGACCGGCTGTATCAGATGCTCGATTCTCTCTGCCTCCACTGTCTCAGCCAGAACCGAACCCATGACGAACGCGCCGAGCGCGGAGCTGAATCCGGCTCCTACTGCCAGCAATACCATGCCAAGACATAGTCCGATGGACATGATGGTGAGTGTCTCGTCATTCAGATGTTTGCTGAACCGCTTGAAGAATGTAGGTATAAGGGCTATGCCGCCGACAAACCAAAAAACCAGATAGGCCGCCAGTTTGCCTACTTGCAGCAACATCTCTCCTCCCTCGAAGCTCCGTTTAACAGCTATGGACGACAGCAATACCATCAGAATGACGGCGAACAAATCCTCTACAACCAAGATGCCAAAGCAGATTTTCGCAAATTTGTGTGTCCGCAGTCCCATGTCGTCAATAGCCTTGAATACAATCGTGGTGGAGGACATGCACAGCATTCCGCCGAGAAACAGCGAGTTCATCTCGTCCCATCCGAACAGTCTGCCGGTGAAGAATCCCAGTCCCATCATGCCTGCGACAATTGTTGCCGCCGCAATGAGTGCCGTATTGCCCACCTGGAGAAGTTTCTTGAAACTGAACTCCAATCCGAGCGCGAACAGCAAGAACAGCACTCCAATCTCGCCCCATGTGTCTACACTTCTTTCATCGGTAATCCATGCTTCTCCGCAGACGTAGGGGCCTGCCAATATTCCGGCTACAATATATCCTAATACGACAGGCTGTTTGAAGAGCTTGAACAACAGGCTTGTCACACCTGCCGTCAACATTATTACGCATAAGTCCTGTATCATATCTTGTCAGAGTTTGAGTTGTCATCCGATTTCCGTACCGCTTATTCCGAGCGCGCTCATTATCGAATAGCCCAGAATCTGCTGTCCGAACCCTGTTCCTGCCTGAGGCTCCATAGCAAACAGTGTCACATCTTTTTCTTTGTGTTTGTTTCTGTTCTTACACAGAAAATCTTTTACTGCCGCGCCATATGTCTCCATGTCCGGCAACACCATGACGCGCTTTGTCTTCTTGTTGTCCAAGATGACTTTCAACGCTTCCATATAAAATTCTTCTTTGGTCGTCATATCGTCTGCAACCGGATATGCCTCCATTGCAAATTCGCCAAGATTGTCCTTGAATGCCATGCCTCCGATTTCGGTTTTCATATCCGATGGGGCGAAATTTTCCAGACTGCCGCTGTTTCTGTTGTACAGGAATATAACCTGGACTTCATTTTCTCCGGGCTCTATCCCGCCATCCAATGCAATGCAGTCAAGCCAATGCGCGAGATTTGCTTTGGGGATTCTGCGCTCAAGCATACGCTCAAAATTCACGGACAGGTTGAAAGCGACTTTGTCTACATATTCTGCATCGATGAGTATCACGTTTTCGCTCATCATATTTGATACATCTACTGCCATAATAGTTTGTTTGATAATAAATAAATGGATTATGATGCAAAGGTAAATAAAAAAACGCTATTTCTGTGTTGGCAGGATAAAGAATGCGCTCTCATTCTGAACTCTCGCCGTTCTCTTGTTACGATAGAAGCGGGTGTGGACCTGAAAATAAGAGACAGATATGCTTTTGATGGATGTGTATGCTGAAAATGTTAGTGAAATCTTAAATGTTCTGACAATTTGATATGTTAAAACCAATCTCCGTAGAATCGCCTCAAAATGAACCGGACTCCGCCGAGGTTGCAAAAACGCGATTCTACGGAGGGTTTTAAACTTTGAAATTAGAGAAGACAAATAGAACAATTCGACCGACTAAAAGATATAGAAATTCAACTCCAAACACACCTTTTCCATCCAAAAGCCCACTAAAACCCAAATTTTCAAGGTGCTGAAAATTTATTTCCAAGGTACACTGATTTTTTTCGCAAGGTGAACAAAATTTATTTTCAAGGCGCACAAAATTTTCAAAGCCCTTTTTTCGGCCCAAAATCGGGTGTTTTTCCAAATCATCTCCTCTAAAAGACGACAGCCGCCTTTTCCATGCCCCGAAAAACAAAAATGGATTTTGAACCCGAAAAAAGACAATTTTAAGACAAAATTTTCATAACTCGCTGATTATCAACACATCCTATTTTGACTCAAACCATGCGTTTTACGTCAAAAACTGCATGGTTTTCACTAAAAATGCATTTGACTGATTATCAGCAACTTATCGGCAAAACATCCAAAAAACAAGCACCGGGTCTAGGTCGGCAACCGCCCCAAATGTTAAAAATCGTCTTCTTTCCAAAGTGACATAATGTCAAAACATCCCTTGTCTGCATATTGCTTGTTTGACAAAATGTGCGACAGAATAGCTCGGGTCTGAGACTTCTGTTTATAAAGCATACACAAGCGATGTAATGGATGCATGGAGACGCTGCCTATATATTTGATAAGGGCTATCCCCACAGTGTATCGCGTATCACTCGAAATGTCGGATGAACCAGATTATTTCTCTCTACTTGTTTTTCAAATCTTCTACACAAGATTCTCAAATAAGCCGTGCCGTTTATCAAATCAGCATTGCATATTTGAAAATTTTGCGTGCTATCTTGATTTTTACTGTGCGGGTCAGTCAAATTCGTACACTACATTCCTTCAGTGGGAGATACAGCCCGTTTTTATTGAGATGTTGCCAAAGTTATTTTATCTATCATGTCTTGTCTGACTTTCCAAAATCGGGATGAAGATTGCCTGCCCCGTATCCCTTTATTCGCTTCTTCAGCTTACTTAAAGTTGCTTTTTTATGCCTAATGTTGGACAATGTCAAGTAAAAAAAGGATATTGCTTGTCAATTTTATATCTTTATTATTGCTTTAACAAAATGAATTGCTTATTTTTGCCATGTTTTTGAAAGTAGCCGTTCTGCTGATGACTGTTTTTGGTTTGTCGGCAGATAGTGTTTCTTTGGGAATGGTTTATTAATAATAATAATGATAAAGATGAAAAAGTACAATTTTAATGCGGGACCTTCTATTCTTCCGCGTGAGGTGATTGAAGCCACAGCAAACGCTTGTCTTGATTTTAACGGCTCAGGACTCTCACTGATGGAAATCAGCCATCGTGCAAAGGATTTCCAGCCTGTAGTGGATGAAGCCGTTGCTCTGTTCAAGGAATTGCTTGATATTCCGGAAGGATATTCTGTTTTGTTCCTGGGAGGTGGCGCGAGTCTTGAGTTCTGCATGATTCCTTATAACTTCCTTGAAAAGAAGGCCGCATATCTTAATACCGGTGTTTGGGCAAAGAAGGCTATGAAAGAAGCCAAGCTTTTTGGTGATGTCGTAGAAGTTGCTTCTTCGGCTGAGTCTACTTATACCTATATTCCTAAAGACTATACAGTGCCGGCTGATGCTGATTATTTCCATATTACGACAAACAATACTATTTATGGTACGGAGATTCGTAAGGAACTGGACTCTCCTGTGCCTATGATTGCTGATATGTCATCGGATATATTCAGCCGTCCGGTAGACGTAAGCAAATATACTTGTATATATGGAGGTGCACAGAAGAATCTTTCTATGGCAGGTGTCACTTTTGTCATTGTCAAGGATGATGCGCTTGGAAAGGTAAGCCGTCAGATACCTACGATGCTTGACTATCGCACACATGCGGAAAAGGGCAGTATGTTCAATACTCCGCCTGTAGTTCCTATATATTGCGCTATGCAGAATTTGCGCTGGATTAAGTCTCAGGGCGGTGTGAGGGAAATGGACCGCCGTGCGAATGAGCGTGCCAACATCTTGTATTCAGAGATAGACCGCAACAAATTGTTCCGTGGAACAGCCAATGAGGAAGACCGCTCGGTAATGAATCTTTGCTTCGTCATGAAAGATGAATATAAGGAACTTGAGGCGGATTTCATGAAATATGCTACTGAGTGTGGAATGGTTGGAGTGAAGGGCCACCGTTCTGTAGGCGGATTCCGTGCAAGTTGCTATAATGCAATGAGCATTGAAGGTGTGAAAGCACTTGTAGAATGTATGCAGCAGTTTGAGAAAGCTCATTAAAAAAGAGTGAGACTGGGTAGTTCGGAATAGGATAGACTGATGATGTCATGTAGTCGGACTTCCTGTGTTCAGAAAATACATATATCAAATATCTGTGAACAAGAAATGAAAGTACTTATAGCTACAGAAAAGCCTTTTGCGGCAGTAGCCGTGGAGGGTATAAGAACAGAGATTGAGGCGGCAGGTCACGAGCTTGCCATGCTTGAAAAATATACAGACAAGGCACAGCTTTTGAAGGCTGTGGAGGATGTCGATGCGATTATCATACGTTCTGACAAGATTGATGCGGAAGTGTTGGATGCGGCAAAGCAATTGAAGATTGTAGTCCGTGCCGGTGCCGGATATGACAATGTTGATTTGGATGCCGCCACAGCTCACGGTGTGGTGGTGATGAACACACCGGGACAAAATGCCAATGCTGTTGCTGAGTTGGTGTTCGGACTCCTTGTATTTGCTGTACGTGGTTTTTATAATGGAAAAGCCGGTACAGAGTTGTTGGGCAAGAAACTGGGAATCCTTGCTTTTGGCAATGTAGGCCGTAATGTGGCAAGGATAGCCAAAGGCTTTGGTATGGATGTGTATGCTTACGATGCCTTTTGTCCGGCAGACGCCATTGAGGCGGCTGGTGTACATGCTGTGGCCGGTCAAGACCAGCTTTTTGAGACTTGCGACATCGTAAGTCTGCATATTCCTGCTACGGCAGAGACCAAACAGAGCATAAACAAGGCTTTGGTAGGAAAGATGAAGAAAGGGGCTGTGCTTGTGAACACGGCACGTAAGGAAGTCATCCATGAACAGGAGCTTCTTGAGCTTATGTCGGAACGCGCAGACTTGAGATTTGTTACAGACATAAAGCCAGATGCGGATGCGGAATTCGCAAAGTTTGAGGGCCGCTATTTCTCTACCCCTAAGAAAATGGGTGCGCAGACAGCCGAAGCAAATGTCAATGCGGGCATTGCCGCAGCAAAGCAGATTGCCGCTTTCTTCAAGGACGGATGTACAAAGTATCAGGTAAATAAGTAGATTGGCGGAACTTTGTCATAATATATAAACTGGCAGGCGGATATGGACTGTGTGCCGCTTATGTGGCATATTCCTTTGTAGGATGTATGGCGGTCTGAAGACTCCAAACCGGTTTGTTACATTTCCCGCTTTCTGTATAGTCAGATATTTTTCTCTATACAGAAGGCGGGATTTTTGTATGCCGGGCCGAGATTGTCAATGTAAAAACCCTTTGTTTGTTTTGCAAATCAGGGCATATTTGTCTACTTTTGCACACATATTTCTATAACAAAAACTTATATAACTAATGAAAAGACACTATCTTAGTATTGCTGCATTGACCGCTGCCGTATGTACAGCCACAGCTGTCGGTATGCAATACACATTTTCTTTTGCGGAAAATGGAGAAAAAGACCTCGTTTATTCTGTGCCGCAACCATTATCAGAGAATGTGCCGGCAGAAAAAGAGGATGTCTCTCAAATGGAGGATATTACATCGCAATATGTGGTGAATGCATCTTTTGAGAATGATAGTCCGAACAGTCTGTCTCCTGTGAACAATTCGGCGGACGGGCTTCGTGGATGGACTCTTTCCTCGCCTGAGGGCTGGACTGTCAGTGGTTCCAATGTAACCAAATTGCTTGTAACGAAAGACTGTTATACGGATAACAATTTCGGTTTGGTGACAACGCTCACAGACGGAGAACAGGCTTATTATCTGCGTATGGGATGGGAAGAAGGCAGTTCGTCTGTAAGCCAGACATTGAAGTCTCTTCCTGCCGGCAGATATAAACTTACGGTAGACCAACGTAGCGGCTATGCCAACAGCGCGTCATCAAGTTTCCGCCTGAATGCTGCGTCGGAAAGTGTGAGTGAGATTTTTTCTCAGGGCAGTGCCGGATTCTTCGCATCGCAGAAATGGACTACAAGTGAGCTTGTGTTTGAGACAAGTGCCGATGGCGATGTTGCAATAAGCATGGGAGTAGACTGGAAATCGGGAGGTAGTTGCATCATGTTTGACAATGTCAGACTGTACAAGCTCAATGGAGACTATGTAGAGCCGGAAGAACCTACTGAGGCAGATGTAAGCAGTCCTACCGAAGGTACTATCACAAGTGATTTTGTGTCAGAGGCAGAAATGAAAGACAACATATTGCAGATGCTTGCCGATTTTGCCGTTTATATGAAGAATGACTTCCAACTTTGTACCAGTCCGAACAGCATCGGTGAAGATTGCGGATGCTTCCGTGGAGAAAATACGATGGGCGCCAACGAGCAAGGTGTGCGTCCTAATGCCGATTTGTCGATGATATGCGCATTTCTTGTGAAGTATGCGAAGGACAAAGTGACATTGCCAGCCGGCATTACTTGGGAGGAGCTTGAGACAATGGCGCGTAAGTCGCTTGTGTTCGCTTATTCCACCCACAAGGCAAACAAGTTGAAGGTTTGTTCTGGTAATGCCTATTGGGGTTCAACTGCAACTAATGACTATGTGTGGGAGTCTTCCCTTTGGGCTATGTCGGTGGCATATTCAGCCTATTTCCAGTGGGACAAGCTCAGTGAGGCACAGAAAGGCTATATCAAAGCACTGCTGAAAGCAGAATGTAACTATGAGCTTAATCGCTCAATACCTACCGGATATGCCGGCGACACTAAAGCAGAAGAGAACGGATGGGAGGCAGATGTGCTGGCTGTCACACTCGGACTTTTCCCTGACGACCCTCTTGCGCCAAAATGGTTCGAGCGTCTTCGTGAGTTTGCGATAAACAGCTATTCACATGTCAGTGACGCTGACAATCATACAGTGATAGACCCTGAATATAACGACAAGACTGTTGCCGATTTGTATAAGGGAAAGAATCTGTATGATGACTATACTTTGCAGAATCACAACCTTTTCCATACAAGCTATCAGAATGTTGTCATGCAGGAACTTGGAGAAGCCGCGCTTGGTTTGAAACTCTTCCAGACAGGTCTGACAGGTGAGGAAAAATGGAAAACCAATGCGTTGATGCACAACAACCAGAAGGTGATGGACGAGGTGCTCAACTGGCTTGCGCTTGCCGATGGTGAGCTGGCGATGCCTAATGGAAACGACTGGAGTCTTTTCCTTTACGACCAGATTACCTCTTATACGACAATGGCTTGTTTCCTCGGCGACCCTCACGCGCTTATGCTGGAGAACCTTGCTTATAAATATATCAAGGCACGACAGACCACGACTGCTGATGGCTCATGGCTGCTGAATGCCGATGTTGGCGCACGTCGTATGGGAGTGGAAGCCCACAGAGTGATGATGACATGGCTTATGCACGAAGTGTTGTCGACGGAGAATGTCACACCGACTAAATGGGAAGACTTCAACAGACAGTATGCGGATGCTAAGATTCTGACTACACAGAATATTGTGCGTGCTGCCACAGAAGACCGTTTCACTTGTTTTTCTTGGAGTACAGGATTGGGCAGTTATACTGGATACATTGCGTCTAACAGTGTAGACAAGAACAAGATTATTGTTCCTTACCGTGCGAATAACACAGGAAACTTCCTCGGATGGTACACTGTGGACGGAAAGAAAACCAATGCCACTCCGGTTGTGAGCGGCATATATGAGCTGAAAGGAAACAGCTATACGATGAACGGCGAAATCAATACGAATGATGCCGCGCTCAACAACCGATTCGCTCTTTATTCCACTCCGGGAAATGCCGTGATTTATGTGGATTATGTACGTGGAAACACTTCCGGAACAATCACCAAGGAGCAGGGCGGACTGATGGCTATCAGTACGGATCCGTTTATGAAGGAGATGCGCACATTGTATTATGGCGATGAGACAGCGCATAAGCAGCTTGACGGTTCTAAGTTTACAAGTATGCAGACCGACTGGGTGAATATTGACAATGCGGTAGGTATCTTGTCGAAGAGCGACAAGAGTGTGGCATTCGGTGATCGCAGCCTGAACAACTCAATACAGACAGCCAAGATTTATCCTTCTTATTCTGATGAGCGACGCACATTCTCTGGAGGTGATGTCGTGGACAAACGTAATATTGTATATTACAGCAATATCACAGCGGACATGACCAAGGACATGAACGGAAAAATGAATGTGCTTACAGATTCTGTTCCTGAAGGATGGAATGGTGTGATTGCTGCTGATCCGGATGGCACAAACTACTTGTTGCTTTCCAACTTTGTAAGCGGTCAGAAATGCGAGTTGAAGAATATCAGCTGTGAGTTGGGCGCGCCTGTATTTACAGAACCGACGCTGATTGTGGGTGGAAAATCATCTGCAACTTTTGTGGCAGAGATAAACCATTCAGTCAGCAATGTGCTGAAGGTCTTTGTCAAGGATGCCGACGTGACAGCTCTTCAAGTTGAGAACGATTCGTGTGCGGCATATCTTCAGAATGTGCAAGGAAAGGCTGTTACGGCAGCTGTGAGCATTGTCAGTGGCGGCAATGTGGTGGCAGGAACAGTCGAGATAGGCAAGAACAGTTGTGTAAAAGTCAGTGTTGAAGGAGGCGAGCTTCGTGTCGAGGAAGCCGACATGCCCTGTTCTCAGGCAAAAAATCTATACGAAGGTTATACGGACATTACGGAGGAAAAACTCCTGAACGCAAGTTTTGAGGAGGATGAGACTTACGGTGATCCTACGGGAAACATCACTCTCAGTTCTGTAACATATAATCCTTGCTATATTAATAAGGTAGGTGCCTCGGATTCCAAATTCCCGAATATTCTTCCTGTGAAAGGATGGCAATCGGGCAACCGTCTTGACGGCGCTTCCAACTATGCGCGCATGTATTCCATGCCTTACAGTACGACCATGTATTGTGTAAGTCCTTTCAATGTGGGCAATTACGCAGCGCAATGCAGCAGTATGATGGCGGATGATACATGTGGTGTGCGTTGTCTGACAGTTCTTAATTCATGGACAAAAGGAGACAACTGCATTTCACAGACTGTCCCTCTGTCAGCTGGTGACTATCGCCTGATTGTCGATGTCCGTTACGAATGTACGAACCAGCAGAGCAACGATGGCACCACAGTGGTGGCTTCGGACAATGTCAATAAGTCGCTGACTGGAATCAAGGTGGGAGACATGACTGATTACCGTTTTCCTCAGCAGAATCGCACATGGGAAGTGTTGTGTTACGATTTTACCCTTGCCGAGCGTGGAGAAGCAGAGATAAGTCTTGGATTCAGTACGAGTGCCAGTGTAGGTGCGGCAAACAACACTTTGATGTACATTGACAATGTAAGACTGTTGGCGAAGGACACCAATGAGGTTGATGCCATATCTTCAGTAGAGAAAGCAACCGGCAGTGTGGATGTATATACTGTCGGAGGTGTGAAAGTCCGCAGTGCGGTGGCACCGTCAGAGGCAGTAAAGGGCTTGCCGAGAGGATTCTATATTGTCGGAGGAAAGAAAGTGCTTGTATATTGAGCTTGTCATAAATGACAAAAATCTGAATGGGATGTGCTGATAATCGGCGCATCCCATTTCCTTTTTGTAAAGTTGTTTTTATAGCAGAGATAAAATTCGTATTTTCGCGCGAAATTAGAAGGTAAAAAGATATGAGGAAAAGTTTGATGACTTTGGCATTCGGGACATTTGGGCTTGGTGTTTCCGAATTTGTAATGATGGGGATACTTCCGTTGTTGGCAGAAGATTTCGGTGTGTCGATACCCACAGCAGGACATTTGATTTCGTCATACGCATTAGGAGTATGCGTAGGTGCTCCGCTTATTGTGCTTGTCGCGCGCAGCTGGCCGTTGAAGCGCATTCTGCTCTTTCTGATGGGCATCTACACTGTGGCTGCGTTGGCAATGGCTTTGTCGCCCGATTATAACGTGATGCTTGTGATGAGATTTCTTGCCGGAATGCCTCATGGCGCATACTTCGGGGTGGGCGCGATTGTAGCCGACAAATTGTCGAAAGAAGGGAAGAGCACCTTTGCCGTGGCTATCATGTGTTCGGGAATGACAGTCGCCAATCTGATAGGCATACCGTTGGGCACTATGCTTGCCTCTGTGTTCTCATGGAGAATGATTTTCGGGTTCTCGTTTTTGTGGGGACTATGGACTTTGTTTTCCGTGGTGAAGTGGATACCGGAGCTGGAGCCACTGAAAAGTACCAAAGTGCGCGATCAGTTTCGTTTTCTGAAACATCCGGCTCCGTGGCTTCTTATCGCTGCTACATTATTGGGCAATGGCGGAATATTTTGTTGGTATAGTTATATTACTCCGTTGCTTGTGGAAGTGGCAGGTATCTCTGCACAATACATATCGCTGATAATGGTGCTTGCCGGTGCGGGAATGGTGGCAGGAAATCTTCTTGGAGGCAAACTGTCCGACAAGTTCGGCCCTGGACATACCGGCCGTGGTATAGAGATTACCATATTTGCAACGTTGCTGCTCATTTTCTTCTGTGCGCAGAACCCTGTTTTGTCCATTTTGTTGATGGTGGTGGCTACGGCATGTCTTTTCGGTGTCTCGTCCCCGCAGCAGATTCTGCTTCTGCGATATTCCAAAGGAGGAGAATTGATGGGTGGAGCTATGGTGCAGCTGGCATTCAATTTGGGAAATGCGATGGGAGCGTATTGTGGCGGACTGCCGGTAGAATCAGGATTTGGATATGAGTGGACTGCTTTGGTCGGCGCATGTTTCGCTCTCATTGGAATTGTCTGTTACTTTCTTTTCTGTTCAAGGTATGAAAAGCGAAAGTCGGTCAGCCGACAGTCTTGAATGTCACTATCCGCATAAACTCGCGCTTGTCTATTGATAAAAGAGTTTTGAATAACCTTGTGCATCGAAAATAAGTTGTCCGAATTTATTTCTTTGTTCAAGAAAAGAGCTAATTTTGCAGCCTTTTCCATTATCTCTTGACTGTCCGAAGAGTCAGAGATAATGGAAAAGGCTGTTTTTTTATTGTCAAACATTAAAAGTACGATTAAAGATGTACAAGAAAAGAGAACTGAAAATTAAGGCTGACGCCATACGGTGGACAAAATTCAGCCGCAGAGGTGATGCTGTTTTCCGCTCGTTGGGACGAGAAATCAGCATTGGAGTTTTAAGTGTGGCAACTCTGCTGACAGCATCCATAGAAGATGCCCAGGCACAGACCAGCGCGCCGAGAGAACTTTCGGCAGACAGAGAAATGGAGATAGAGGAAGTCAGTGTTACCGCTTCACGTGTGCCGATGGCAATGCAACAGGCAGCACGTATCGTGTCGGTGATGACCCGCGAGCAAATTCAGGAATGTCCCGCGCAAAGTGTAAACGACTTATTGAAATACGCTTCCGGTGTGGATGTCCGGCAACGAGGCGCATTTGGTATTCAAACGGACATAAGCATTAATGGCGGAACACATGACCAGATTGTTATTCTTCTTAATGGCATAAATATTTCTTCGCCGCAAACAGGTCATCTTTCCGTTGATTTTCCAATAAACATAGACGATATTGAACGTATAGAGATTCTTGAAGGCGCTGCCAGCCGAATCTATGGAACGAGCGCGTTTTCGGGAGCCATAAATATCGTCACCAAAGACTACGACAGAAGTCTTTATCCAGAAAAATATTCTTATAAAGAGAAAGCCGAGATGGGTGGCTCTGCCACACTTTCCGGAGGCTCCTTCGGTACCTTTGGGGCGGAAGCGTCGGCTTCATTGACAAAAAACACTTTCTACAGTAATGTGAGCGGAGGGTATTCGCAAAGTGACGGAGGAACAGACAACTCTGATTTCCAGAAGTACAGAGCGTTCTATCGCGGAGGCATGTCGTCATCAGATGTGTCTGTAGACTGGCAGCTTGGAATGAGCGGCCAGAACTATGGCGCCAATACTTTCTACAGTGGGAAGTATCCGGACCAGTATGAGGAGAACCGCAGATATATGGCTTCGGTGTCAGCGCATACTAACGGAAAGATAAAGTTCACACCGACACTTTACTGGAACCGCTCAACTGACCATTACCAGCTTATACGCGATACTCACACCGGTGAGAACTTCCATACAAATGATGTGTATGGCATTTCAGCCAATGCGCAGACCACATGGGCTTTGGGTATCTCCTCGATAGGCGCGGATTTCAGAAACGAGGGAATCCTGAGCACATCGCTCGGACGTCCGCTCGAAGAGGATTTATATGTGAAAATTCCGGGGCATGACGGATATTATACACATAAGGAAAACAGAACGAATATATGCTATTTTCTTGAGCATGATGTGGTGCTCAGACAATGGACCATGTCATTCGGGCTTATGGCCAACATGAATACCGGGCTTGATTATCGCTACAGGCTTTATCCGGGTATTGATGTGAGCTATCGTCCGTCAGACAGCTGGAAACTGTATGCGTCGTGGAATATGGCACAGCGTATGCCTACATTTACCGACCTTTTCTATAAGTCGCCTACTCAGGAAGGTAATCAGGGACTGAAGCCGGAGAGAACGAGTGAGTTCACCGTGGGCGGCGAGTACCGGAGCAGGCTTCTGAATGCCGGAGTGCGCCTGTTCCATCGCCATTGCAGCTCAATGATTGACTGGGTGATGTATCCGAGTGATGTGGAGAACGGATTTACCACTTATCATGCGGCAAACTTCAAAATGGACAATATGGGCTTTGATGTGAATGCGACGCTGAACCTGCGACAGGTGTTTGGACAGCACTCCATATTGAAGTCATTGTCTGCCGATTATGCGTATATCCATCAGAAAAAGCACGATGCGGTTGAGATATATGCAAGCAGTTATGCTATGGACTATCTGCGCCACAAACTTGTCGTAAGGCTTGATGCAAAGATTTGGGACAGGCTGACCGGCAGCCTTTCATACAGGTGGCAGGACAGAATGGGAACATTTGTCAAATACAGCCCTTATATCAATGAGGAAGGAAAAACAGACTATTCTGCACACACGGTAGGATACCGTCCTTATGGGCTTCTTGACTTGAAGTTGCAGTGGAACGCAAGCCGTTATGACTTGTATGTGGAATGCAACAACCTTACCTCATACCGTTATTATGACATTGGCAACGTATTGCAGCCGGGATTTTGGATGATGGCTGGAGCCAAGATAAAGTTCTGATGCTTTATATCTGCGGATAGCGTTGCCTTACCGGTATGACAGGGAACGGTTGTGTCTGCAATAACAAGTGATTTATACGAGTCCGGGATAAGACATTCGTGAGAATGCTCTTGTCCCGGACTGTTGTTTTTCGAGTTCAGAATATGATTTTGATTTTCGGAGAATTGAGAGGCCTGTTACGATTTTCTTGAGGGCAATTTGAGGGAATGCTTGATTTCAGTTCAAACAACGGGCTTATCCGACATTTCGAGTGATACACGATACACTGTGGGCTATAGCCCTTAGCAAAAATATTGCAGCGTCTCCATATATCCATTGCATCGTTTGTATGTGCTTTATAAACGGAAGTATCAAGCCGAGCCATTCTGCCGCGCATATTGCAGGACAGCGGTATGCGGGCAAGGGATGTTTTGACATTATGTCACTTTGGAAAGAAGGCGGTTTTTAACATTTGGGGCGGCTGCCGACTTAGACCCGGTGCTTGATTTTTGGATGTTTTTATTGGTAAGTCGTTGATAATCAGTTAAATGCATTTTTAGTAAAAAGCGTGCGGTTTTTGACGTAAAACGCATGGTTTGAGTCAAAATAGGATGTATTGATAATCAGTGAGTTATGAGAAATTTGTCTTAAAATTGTCTTTTCCCGGGTTCAAAATCCATTTTTGTTTTTCGGGGCATGGAAAAGGCGGCTGTCGTCT
>JAMPEL010000004.1:75491-102674 GCA_023665185.1 Roseburia sp. | reverse complement strand
CACTGTTGTCCTGCAATATGTGCGGCAGAATGGTTCGGGCTTTTGTCTTTTCCGTATATAAAGTGCGTACAAGAGATGCATCGGGTATGGAGGCGCTGCAATATCTCTGATAAAGACTATACACACCTTATAATAATATAGGATATGGCCAAACAATTACCTTTATTGCTCTTACTTTCTTAAAAAGTCAAAAAAAGCAAGTGGAAACGCACATTGCCATTAAACCTCCACGTCTTTTTCGAGTCACAGAATAAAAATCGGAAAAGTTTACAGACAAGCAAAAAGATTGAAAGGACAAATATCCGCGATTATACAAATTGACAAGCATGAATAAAAAAGGATTACTGATTGCGCTTTCGGTACTGGCTATTTCGGACAGCATCGGAGCGCAAAAAAAATGGACACTGGAAGAATGTATAGAGTATGCACTCGAAAACAATATCCAGCTGAAGCAAAACCGCCTCACCAACGAGCAAAACAAAATTGACATTCTGCAAAGCAAGGCACAATTGTTCCCAAGCCTTTCTTTCAGTACGAACCAAAACGTTTCTTACCGTCCATACAGTCAGTCGACAATCAATCTGACCAATGGTACAATGACCAACTCCCAGTCATTGGTCACATACAACGGAAGTTATGGACTGAACGCAAACTGGACAGTATGGAATGGCGGGCGCAACAGCAAAAACATCAAGAAGAGCGAATACACCGCAGAAATATCTGATTTGCAGACAGAGCAGACAGCCAACACCATCCAGGAACAAATTGCACAGATATATGTGCAGATACTATACCAGACAGAGGCAGCCGCTGTGTGCGAGGAAATTCTGAAAGCCTCGCAAATGCAGCGCGACCGTGCCAAAGAAATGGTAGAAGTGGGCAGTCTTGCCAAAGTAGACCTCGCACAACTTGAGGCACAGACAAGTCAGGACGAATACAATCTTGTAAATGCCCGGTCAATCCTCGAAAACTACAAGTTGCAGCTGAAGCAGTTGCTTGAGATTGTAGGCACCAACGATTTTGATGTGGCAACCCCTCAGATAAACGACAATTCCGTATTGGCTGCCATCCCGTCGAAAAGCGAAGTCTATTCCTCGGCTGTCGCAAGCAGACCGGAGATACAAAGCGGCAAGCTGAACATAGAGGCACAGGAACTGAACATTGACATTGCCAAGCGCGGCTATTACCCAACAATAAGCCTGACAGCCGGCATCGGAACCAACCACGGAAGCGGTACAGACATCGCATTCGGAAGCCAAATCAAAAAGAACTGGAGCAACTCTATCGGTCTGACCCTGTCTGTTCCTATTTTTGACAACAGACAGAACCGCACTAATGTGCAGAAGGCAAAACTCACCAAGCAATCGAGTGAGCTTGACTTGCAGGACACCCAAAAAGAACTATACAGCAGCATTGAGGAATATTGGCTCAACGCCACCACCTCGCAGCAACAATACATTTATGCCAAAAGCAATGTGGAAAGTATGCAGGAAAGCTATGACCTCGTAAGCGAGCAGTTCCGGCTTGGACTGAAAAACATCGTGGAACTGACAACAGGCAAGAACAACCTGCTGCAAGCCGAACAGCAAATGCTCCAAAGCAAATACACCACACTGCTGAACATTGCCATGCTGCGCTTCTATCAGGGTGAAGGCATAAAGCTATAAAGCGACACAGAAAAGAAATCACACAACGAAATAAACAATACAAAATAATGAACATTAAACAACTTGTTATGCCTGTAGCCGTGATTGCAGCTACGGCATTTTTCACCTCATGCGAAAACGCGCCTAAAGTGTCATACAACACAGCTTCCGTAGAAAGACAGGATATATCGACAAGCATTACAGCCACGGGGACAATAGAGCCTGTTACGGAAGTAGAAGTCGGAACACAGGTATCAGGTATTATCGACAAAATCTATGTCGACTACAACAGCACAGTCCACAAAGGTGACATCATTGCGGAACTTGACAAGACAAACCTTCTGAGCGAACTTGCCAGCGCACAAAGCAACTTGATAAACGCAAAAAGCTCGCTCGACTATCAGACTTCCAACTTCAACCGCTACAAGACTCTCTACGACAAGGGACTTGTCAGCGCAGACGATTATGAGAATGCCCGCTTACTGTATATTCAGGCAAAAGAGCAATATGCCATCCAGCAGCAGAATGTGGCTAAGGCACAAACCAACCTCGGCTATGCCACCATTACGGCACCAATCGACGGTGTCGTGCTCAGCAAGGAAGTGGAAGAAGGACAGACAGTGGCTTCGTCAATGACTACCCCTACCCTGTTCATCATTGCCCAGGACCTTACAGACATGCGAGTGATTGCGGATGTGGACGAGGCAGATATAGGCGGAGTGGTTGAAGGACAGAGAGTCACCTTTACGGTAGACGCCTATCCGGATGACATTTTTGAGGGCAATGTCACTCAGGTTCGCCAAGAGGCCACCACAGAGAGCAATGTGGTGACATACGAAGTGGTCATCTCGGCGCAAAACGACGATTTGAAACTCAAACCGGGTCTGACAGCCAACGTGACAATATATACGAATGAAAAGAAAGGTGTATTGTCAGTCCCTTCAAAAGCTCTGAAATTCACTCCTAACGAGAATCTGCTGTCAAAAGACGAGACAATAGCCGATTGCGAAGGCAAGAGCAAGGTATGGGTTAAGGAAGGAAACGAGTTTAAGGCAATCGCTGTATCTACTGGTACGACAAACGGCATCCTTACCGAAATAAAATCAGGAGTAAAGGAGGGCGACAAAGTCATCACAGAATTTTCTATGACCGGAATGGGCGACGAAGAAGAACAGCAGGGCAACAACAATCCTTTCATGCCGGGACCTCCTAACAAAAACAAGAAAAAATGATATTCATACCAGAATTATGCAGGAAAAAAACAAGAAAGTCGTCATAGAACTCGACAATGTAAAGCGTGATTTCACTGTCGGTTCAGAGGTTGTACATGCACTCCGAGGAATATCATTCAAAATATACGAAGGTGAGTTTGTCACAATCATGGGAACTTCCGGTTCCGGAAAGTCAACTCTCCTGAACCAACTGGGATGTCTTGACACACCGACAAGCGGAGAATATTTCCTTGACGGAACACCTGTCAGGAAAATGACAAAGTCGCAACGTGCAAAACTGAGAAACAGAAAAATCGGTTTCGTGTTTCAGAACTACAACCTTCTGTCAAAGACTACAGCTGTCGAGAACGTGGAGCTTCCACTCATGTACAATGCAAAATATAATGCCAAACAACGCCGTGCAGCTGCCATTGCCGCACTCGAGGCTGTCGGTCTCGGCAACCGTCTTGAGCACAAATCCAACCAAATGTCCGGCGGACAAATGCAGCGTGTAGCCATAGCAAGAGCATTGGTGAACAATCCGGCAGTGATACTTGCAGACGAGGCTACAGGAAACCTTGACACACGAACATCGTTTGAAATGCTTGTGTTGTTTCAAAGGCTTCATGCCGAAGGCAGAACCATCATCTTTGTAACGCACAATCCGGAAATCGCACAATACAGCAGCCGCAACATCATGCTGCGCGACGGAAAGATACGTGAAGACAAAGAAAACGATAATATTCTGTCTGCCGCAGAAGCATTGGCGGCACTGCCTAAACCGCAAGACGACTAAAGAACCAAGAAGTAACAATAAAGAGACAAGGGGTTGGTTCCGCATCAAAAACGGCAAACCCCACCGTCTCAAGAATCAAACGACAGACAATGAATTTCATCAACCTACTAAAAGTTGCATTCCACGCAATAGCCAACAACAAGTTCAGGTCTTTCCTTTCCATGCTTGGCATTATTATTGGTGTAGCAGCAGTGATAATAATGATGGCGATTGGACAAGGCTCAAAGGAGAGTGTAAGAAAAAACATATCTCAGATGGGAACCAATGTCATCATGATACGTCCGGGAGCCGACATGCGAGGGGGTGTCAGACAAGACCCGTCAGCCATGCAGACACTGAAACCGGAAGATTATGAGACGATTGTACGTGAGAAAAAATTCATCACATACGTCAGTCCGGAAGTATCCTCATCAGGACAAGCTATCTATGGAGCAAACAACACACTGACCTCCGTCTACGGCGAAAGTCTTGAATACCTCGACATAAAGCAGTGGGTAGTGGAAGATGGAGAATGCTTCACAGAAGAGGATATAAAGAAAAGTGCCAAAGTTTGTGTCGTAGGTAAGACAATCGTGGACGAACTGTTTCCCAACGGTACAGACCCAGTGGGAAAAACAATCCGCTTCAAATCCATCCCCTTCCGAATTGTCGGTGTGCTGAAGTCGAAAGGCTACAACAACTGGGGTATGGACCAAGACAACGTCATTATCGCACCCTACACAACTGTAATGAAAAGAATCTTGGCACAAACCTATTTCTCTTCCATCAACTGCTCTGCCATCACAGAAGAGATGACCGATGATGCCATTGATGAGCTGACCACCATTCTCCGCAGCAACCACAAGCTGAAGGATGACGCAGACGATGACTTTACCATACGCTCCCAACAGGAAATGATGGAGACAATGTCCTCCACTATGGACACAATCACTATCATTCTTGTAGTGGCGGCAGCATTCTCACTACTCGTAGCCGGTATAGGCATCATGAACATCATGCTGGTGTCTGTCACTGAGCGAACCAAAGAAATAGGTCTGAGAATGTCGGTAGGCGCAAGAGGCATCGACATTAGCAACCAGTTCCTCATTGAGTCGATTATGATAAGCATCACCGGAGGTATCCTCGGAATCATTGTAGGATGGTTGGGTACATACATCTGCGCCGCATTCAACTTGCCTACTTCCATTCCAATGTGGAGCATACTCGTATCTTTTGCCGTATGCACGGTAATTGGTGTGGGATTCGGATATTTCCCTGCACAAAAAGCAGCGTCAATGGACCCGATAGAGGCGATAAGATACGAATGACATTAAAATTATGGGGCGGCAGGAAAACAAGCGGCAGCTCAGAATAATGAACTGTCCAACAACCATACAAGCGCCCTACCCCTCACAAACCAAACGTGAAAGAACAAATCCGGCTCCACACAGAGACATATCTCCGTTGGAGTCGGATTGTCAATTGCTATATGTCCAAACTTAAAAGCTAAAGTAAAAAAAAGCCACCTCGTTTGCTCAATTACAAAATTCTTTTCATAACTTTGCGTGAGAATATTTAACAACATATTTTTTTATTCACTTTAAACACAATAAAGTATATGGTTTACTCAAAAGAAGTACAGAACATGTGCTGTGTTGCCAAAGGTCCTAATCACGGACCAGCTCCAATTCCCGAAGAAGGAAAATGGGTACAGGCAAAAGAAATTAAGGATATCTCAGGTTTGACTCATGGTATTGGCTGGTGTGCTCCTCAGCAGGGTGCGTGCAAGCTCACACTTAATGTAAAAGAAGGTGTTATTGAAGAATGTCTTGTAGAGACAATCGGATGTTCCGGTATGACTCACTCAGCAGCAATGGCATCAGAAATACTCCCTGGCAAGACTATCCTTGAGGCTCTTAATACAGACCTTGTTTGTGATGCTATTAACACTGCAATGCGCGAGTTGTTCCTCCAGATTGTTTACGGACGTACACAGTCTGCATTCTCAGAGGGCGGCCTTATGGTAGGTGCAGGTCTTGAAGACCTCGGCAAGGGTCTCATCTCACAGACAGGTACTCTTTACGGCACAAAGCTCAAAGGTACTCGTTATCTCCAGCTTACAGAAGGCTACATCACAAAGATGTTCCTCGACAAGGATGACCAGGTTTGCGGATATGAGTTCGTACACATGGGTAAATTCATGGATGCCATCAAGAAAGGTGTTCCTGCAGACGAGGCTCTTAAGAGCGTAACAGGTACATACGGACGTACAAAGGCAGAACAAGGAGTTGTTAAATCTATTGACCCACGCAAAGAATAATTAAGGAGGAAGCAAAATATGATAAGAGAAGTTAGTTTTGAATCACAGGACCGTCGTATCAAGCAGATTCTCGCTGCGCTGAACGAGAACGGCATCGCTTCTATCGAAGAAGCTAATGAAATCTGCGAGAAAGCTGGTCTCGACCCTTACAAGACTTGTGAGGAAACTCAGATGATCTGCTTCGAGAACGCTAAATGGGCATACGTAGTAGGTTCGGCTATCGCTATCAAGAAGGGTTGCAAGAATGCAGCAGACGCAGCAGAGGCTATAGGTATCGGTCTTCAGGCATTCTGTATTCCGGGTTCTGTAGCAGACGACCGTAAGGTAGGTGTTGGTCACGGTAACCTTGCAGCACGTCTTCTCCGTGAGGAGACTCAGTGTTTTGCATTCCTCGCAGGCCACGAGTCATTCGCAGCAGCAGAAGGTGCCATCAAGATTGCAGAGATGGCAAACAAAGTTCGTACAAACCCTCTCCGTTGCATCCTCAACGGTCTTGGCAAGGACGCAGCTATGATTATCAGCCGTATCAACGGATTCACATACGTACAGACAAAGTTCGACTATTATACTGGCGAGCTTAACATTGTAAAGGAGACTCCATATTCTGACGGTCCTCGTGCAAAGGTTAAGTGCTATGGTGCAGACGATGTTCGCGAAGGTGTGGCTATTCTCTGGCACGAGAACGTAGACGTATCAATCACAGGTAACTCTACAAACCCAACTCGTTTCCAGCATCCGGTTGCAGGTACATACAAGAAAGAGCGTGTGCTTGCCGGCAAGCCATATTTCTCTGTAGCTTCAGGTGGCGGTACTGGACGTACTCTCCATCCGGACAACATGGCAGCAGGTCCTGCATCTTACGGTATGACAGACACTCTCGGACGTATGCACTCTGACGCTCAGTTTGCAGGTTCATCTTCTGTTCCTGCTCACGTTGAGATGATGGGATTCCTCGGAATCGGTAACAACCCTATGGTTGGTTGTACTGTTGCTTGCGCCGTTAATGTGGCTCTTGCTCTCAGCAAATAATCTATAGAACAATTACATAGAGCAGACTTCCTGTCATTTTCATAATGGCAGGAAGTTTTTTTATCTCTTACCGCAACAAAACTCAACAAAATCTAAGTTGTACCTCAAAGGAAAAGAGTAATTTTGCCACACAAAACACGCTATAAAAATATGTCCACACAAACAGACTCAAGAAAAAGAGAACAAAAGAGAACAAAAACGGCATACCTAAAGAGCTAAGACAGAGAAAGCAAAAAAAGAAAAAGCGTACAATGATTAAGAAGAATCTACATAATCTCCTGCCCGTTCCGACATCTCACAATGCCGGAATGAAACGCGTATTGATATCCCGGAAAGAAACAGAAAGCAAAATAACCCAAATAGCTGTCACTGAACTGACATGCCATACAAAGATAAACGAGCATACTCATCCTGATATGGACGAGTACTTCTATATCATGAAGGGCGGAGACAAATATAGAATAAAAGGTGGAGACGAAATGCAGCAAGTGCCTTACACAAACAAACAGACAGACAAATCAGTCATGACAATCACAATAGACGGTTCCGTCCATGAATGCACACAAGAAGATATAATTTATGTACCGGCAGGTTCGTCACACGCACTGGAGGCACTTTCAGATATTACTATCATGACCATAGGAGTTGAGAGATAAATATGAGAAAACCGCCATTTATCGCACAAGCAGCACTCACACTCACATTATTACACGCTTATTTATCCCCTGCCGCAGCGCAAAGTGAGAAAATGCTGCACGCACAAGAAAAACTGACTGAAAAATCCCAGAAACTAATAGAGTGGCTGCACAATGGTCCGGAAACCGGCGGGAAAAGAAACAGAACTCTCCTTATGAGATTCGACAGCCTGCTCAGCAAAATGTATGAGGCAAAGACAGACACCTATTATGTGGCGCGCCCTTCCACCAAATGGACACTGAAAACAAGAATTGACTTCAAGGCGACAAGATTCAGTGTGGAAGGTACAGACTATCTCGGGAAGCATTATATATATGAGATGAACAGCGAAGAAAAGAAGACGCTTGGCATCAACATCAACTACAAAGGATTATCCACATCACTGTCCATCACTCCTGCGCACCTGACAGGAAAGAATACCGACTTGGAATGGTTCTTCAACTTTTACACCAATTCTTTTGGCGGCGACATATCGGTCAACAATCTTCATTCTTTCACTGGAACAGTCAGTAACGAAGGCAAAAGCGAGGTTATGGACTTCAGCGGTGTAAAACTCCAAAATGTCGCCATAAACGGATACTATGTATTCAACAAACGGAAATTTTCTTATCCGGCGGCATTCACACAAAGCTATATACAAAAAAGAAGTCAGGGAAGCTTCCTGCTCGGCACATCGTTCTCTACCGGAAACATCGAGGTGCCCGGAAGCTTGATAAGCATCGACAACGGACACTATATTAACCGCATAGGAATGACCCATGCCACAGTCGGAGCCGGATATGCCTACAATTATGTTCCGGGAAGACGCTGGCTGCTCCATCTGTCCGCCCTGCCTTCCTTTGTGGTATGGAAAAACTACACCATGCATTACTCATCTGGAAAAGACGAAAAAATGCCGTGGAGATGTTTTGACGCCTCCATCACAGGAAGATTCTCAGCCATCTATTTAACCGGATTCTACTTCTTCGGAACAACCGCCGTGTACCAAGTGTCACTGGTTGGGGATGAAGCAAAATTTTCACTCACCAAAGAAAACATCAAAGCACGAATATTTGCAGGTATCAGATTCTAAGAATCACAAAAGGTAAAAAGAACATGACAAAGGATATGACAACCGGCAATCCGTTCCGGCTGATACTAAATTTCGCAATGCCGCTGCTATTGGGCAGCCTCCTTCAACAAACTTACAGCATGATAGACGCAGCCATCGTAGGCCGGTATCTCGGCATGAATGCCCTTGCCGGAGTCGGCGCAAGCACATCCGTCACCTTCCTAATCCTTGGATTCTGCAACGGCTGCACAGGCGGATTTGGCATCCCGATAGCACAAGCATTCGGTGCCAAAAATTATACGAGAATGCGTTCCTACATATACAACAGCTATTGGGTTGGCGGAAGTCTCTCAATCATACTAACAGTTGCCACCTCCCTGCTATGCGCCTCCATCCTGACATGGATGCAGACCCCATACTCTATCTTCAGTGATGCCTACAACTATCTGCTTATCACATTCATAGGCATACCCTTCTCACTGTCCTACAACTTGTTGGCAAGTATCATACGCGCTCTTGGAGACAGCAAGACACCTTTCTATTTCCTGCTGATAGCCTCTGTACTCAATGTCATTTTCGACCTTGCATTCATCATCACATTCGGATGGGGTACGGCAGGAGCCGCTATTGCCACAGTCGCCTCACAAGGAATATCCGTCATATTATGCCTATGGTATATGCGCAGCCATTTTCCCATACTGAAAGAATCTGACTTGGCGGGATTCAAGGAAAGGATTTCATGGCGAAACATAAAGACACTGCTCGGCATGGGTATCCCAATGGGACTACAGTTTTCCATCACAGCCATAGGAAGCATCATGCTGCAAAGCGCAAACAATGCTCTCGGAACAGTTTGTATCACAGCCTTCACGGCAAGTATGCGCATAAAAATGTTCTTCATCTGTCCGTTTGAGAATCTTGGAATCGCTATGGCCACTTATTGCGGACAGAATCTTGGAGCCAAACAAATAGACAGGATTCGGACAGGCATAAAATCCGCTATGGGCATGACAACATGCTACACGGTATTCACCATGATTGTCCTTCTACTGTTCTCGCGCCGTTTGTCCACACTGTTCATCTATTCTTCCGAAACTGCAATTCTCGACAAGAGCGAGCAGTTCATGCACATATCATGCCTGTTCTACATTTTCCTCGGCACACTCTGTGTCTTCCGATATTCGCTTCAAGGTGTAGGATTCACCAATCTTTCCATGATGTCAGGTGTATTCGAGATGATAGCACGAATAACCATCAGCCTCATCATCGTGCCTTTACTCGGCTTTGTCGGTGTGGCAATAGGAGATCCTGCCGCATGGATTGCCGCCGACATGTTCCTTCTGCCAGCCATGTGGAAGGTGTACCGCCATCTGAAAAGAAAATATTGCGGACAGAATTGATGAATTAGTCCTATACATTTACGTAAGTCCAGAATAAGGAGCACTCTACACAAATAGTCCGGAAGTTCTGCAAACACGACAAGACAGTTGTCTGAAGCCACTTCCACCTACTAAATTCTCAAAACTACAGTGCGGATTTGAGAATCTTGCGTGCAAGAATATTGTTTTCTCCACTTATTTTTTAGATCCACCGCATTACAACATCAAATCGGCACTACTGATTTGATGTTGTAATGTAATGAGAAATGGCTTACAAGCACAGCAAGCGTTCTAAACGACCGAAAAAACAGTCCAAAAGAATATATCACCAACTTTTTTTTTCCATCTCATTTTTTTTGTAAAGTCGAGTTTGCATTTATGCCATAAAAAACATAACTTTGCCCAGTAGTTAGGCTAAAAAGCATTTATAATAAAAAAATATATGGAATCGTTTTTCCGCACACACACATATCTGATAGAACATCTGCAAGCGCAGGTGCGCCGTGATCTTATGGACGAAATCGACTGGAATGCCAGAATGATAGGAATCAAAGGCACTCGCGGTGTAGGAAAGACGACCTTTTTGCTTCAATATGCCAAAGATCATTTTTCTCCGAAAGACCATTCCTGCCTGTACATCAACACAAACAATTTTTATGTGCAGAATGTGGGATTCTCTGAATTTGCCGGCGAGTTCTACCACTCGGGAGGCAAAGTCCTGCTAATCGACCAAGTGTTCAAGCAGCCAGACTGGAGCAAACAACTGAAAGAATGCTACTACAAATATCCGGGACTCAAAATAGTATTTACAGGCTCCTCAGTCATGCGCCTAAAAGAAGAGAATCCGGAACTGAACGGAATAGTCAAGTCATACAACCTGAGAGGATTCTCGTTCAGGGAGTTTCTCAACCTAAAGACAGGCAATAAGTTCAGCTCTTACACATTGGACGAGATTATCAGCCACCATGAAGAAATAGCACGCACCATTATCGAGAAAACTCACCCGCGCGATTATTTCAAGGATTACCTCCATCACGGATTCTACCCGTTCTTCCTTGAAAACAGCAACTATTCGGAGAATCTGCTCAAGACAATGAACATGATGATTGAGGTGGACATCCTGCTCATCAAGCAGATAGAACTGAAATATCTGGCAAAGATAAAGCAATTATTCTATCTCCTTACGACAAGCGGAAGCAGTGTGCCCAACATCAGCCAACTGGCACAAGAACTTGGCATGTCGCGCGCCACGGTGATGCACTACATCAAATATCTGATGGAAGCACGACTCGTGAACATGATTTACAATGATGGGGATGAGTTTCCCAAAAAACCGGCAAGAGTGCTGTTGCACAATTCAAACCTCATGCACAGTTTCTACCCGAAACGCTTCGATGAGCACGATGTGCTGGAAACCTTCTTCTGCAATACGATGTGGAAAGACCACATTGTAAATAAAGTTGGAAACATAGGTTCTTTCCTAATAGACAAGTCGATGGAGTTCCGTATTACGGAACATGCCACCAAGCTGAAAAGCAAGTCAAAAATCACCTATGCGGTCAACCAACTGGAAGTAGGTGAAGGCAACCAAATTCCTTTATGGCTTTTCGGCTTTCTCTACTGACACTTCCCCGCTACAGCGGCGGCAAATTTTCAAGACGAACAAACAAGAACTAAAGAAAACATTTATCACTATACATTTAAATAATAATAGAAAATGGGTAAAGAAAAGAAATTCATCACATGTGACGGTAACCAGGCAGCAGCCCACGTAGCCTACATGTTTTCAGAGGTAGCAGCAATCTACCCTATCACACCTTCGTCTCCAATGGCAGAGCACGTAGACGAGTGGGCAGTGTCTGGCCGCAAGAACTTGTTCGGCGATACTGTGCTGGTACAAGAAATGCAGTCTGAGGCAGGTGCTGCAGGTGCTGTTCACGGTTCATTGCAAGCCGGTGCCCTCACAACTACATTTACAGCATCACAGGGTCTTCTCCTGATGATTCCTAACATGTATAAGATTGCAGGTGAATTGCTTCCAAGCGTGTTCCATGTATCAGCACGTACAGTAGCAAGCCACTCTCTTTGTATTTTCGGTGACCACGGCGATGTCATGGCATGCCGTCAGACAGGTTTCGCCATGCTTTGCGAAGGTTCTGTACAGGAAGTAATGGACCTCTCGGCAGTGGCACATCTGTCAGCACTCAAATGCCGCGTTCCGTTCATCAACTTCTTCGACGGATTCCGCACGTCACACGAGTATCAGAAAATAGAGGAAATCGATCAGGAAGAACTTCGTCCGCTGGTTGATATGGAAGCTGTATCAGAGTTCCGCGCACGCGCATTGTCTCCGGAGCATCCTCAGGCAAAGGGTATGGCTGAGAACCCTGAGACTTTCTTCACTCATCGCGAGAGCTGCAACACATACTACAATGCAGTACCAGCTGTTGTGGAGGAGTACATGAAGGAGGTTTCAAAGATTACAGGACGCGAATATAAATTGTTCAGCTACTATGGTGCAGACGATGCAGAGGAAGTAATCATCCTCATGGGTTCAGCTACAGAAGCTGCACGCGAAGCTATCGACCACGCTAATGCTAACGGTAAGAAGTATGGTATGGTCAGCGTACACCTCTACCGTCCGTTCTCTGTTGAACACCTGCTTGCAGCTGTTCCAAAGACTTGTAAGCGCATTGCCGTCCTCGACCGCACAAAGGAGCCGGGAGCAAGCGGCGAGCCATTGCTCCTCGATGTTAAGGACGCATTCTATGGCAAGGAAAACGCTCCGCTCATCGTGGGTGGACGCTATGGTCTCGGTTCTTCTGACGTGACACCGACAATGATTCTCGGTGTATATGAGAACCTTGAATTGCCACAGCCAAAAGACCGCTTCACAGTAGGTATCGTGGATGATGTCACATTCCTTTCTCTTCCTCCAAAAGAGGAAATGGCACTTGGCGGAGAGGGCATTTTCGAGGCCAAGTTCTTCGGACTCGGTGCAGACGGTACAGTAGGCGCAAACAAAAACTCAGTGAAGATTATCGGTGACAACACAAACAAGTATTGTCAGGCTTACTTCTCATACGACTCTAAGAAGTCGGGCGGTTTCACTTGCTCACACCTGCGTTTCGGTGACAATCCAATCCGTTCAACATATCAGATTAAGACTCCTAACTTCGTGGCATGTCATGTTCAGGCTTACCTCCGCATGTATGATGTTACCCGTGGTCTTCGCGAAAACGGAACATTCCTTTTGAACACAATTTGGGACGCAGAAGACTTGGCAAAGAATCTGCCAAACAACGTAAAGCGTTATTTTGCTCAGAAGAACATTACAGTTTACTATATCAACGCAACAAAGATTGCTCAGGAAATAGGACTCGGCAACCGTACAAACACTATCCTCCAGTCTGCATTCTTCCGCATCACAGAGGTTATCCCTGTTGACCTTGCAGTAGAACAGATGAAGAAGTTCATCGTGAAGTCTTACGGAAAGAAGGGTGAAGACGTTGTCAACATGAACTATGCGGCTGTTGACCGTGGTGGAGAATACCAGACACTGACAGTTGATCCAGCATGGGCAAACCTTCCTGATGACGAGAAGAAGGCTAACAACGATCCAGACTTCATCAACAATCTTGTCCGCCCTATCAACGCTCAAAACGGTGACCTTCTTCCTGTCTCAGCGTATAAGGGATACGAGGACGGTACTTGGGAGCAGGGCACAGCAGCATTTGAAAAGCGCGGTGTAGCAGCATTCGTTCCGACTTGGGATGCAGAGAACTGTATCCAGTGTAATAAGTGTGCATTTGTATGTCCTCACGCATGTATCCGTCCGTTCGTTATGGACGAGCAGGAAGCTGCCGGCTTGAACGCAGACAAACTCGACATGATTGCTCCGGCTCAGCTCAAGGGCATGAAGTTCCGTATGCAGGTAGGTGTCATGGACTGTCTCGGATGTGGCAACTGTGTAGACGTATGTCCTGGAAAGAAGGGCAACAAGGCTCTCAAGATGGTATCCCTCGAAAACGAGCTTGATGAAGCTGCAAACTGGGAGTACTGCACAAAGAACGTGAAGAGCAAGCAAGACCTCATCGATGTCAAAGCTAATCCACGTGTATCACAGTTCGCAACTCCACTCTTTGAGTTCTCTGGTGCATGCGCAGGTTGTGGTGAGACTCCATACGTAAAACTCATTTCACAGCTCTTCGGAGACCGCGAGATGGTTGCCAACGCAACAGGATGTTCTTCAATCTACTCTGGCTCTATACCTTCAACTCCTTATACAAAGAACGCAAAGGGACAGGGTCCGGCATGGTCAAACTCATTGTTTGAGGACTTCTGCGAATATGGTCTCGGTATGGCTATCGCCAACAAGAAGATGCGCGCACGTATCAAGACAATGCTTGAAGGCGCAATGGCTGCCGACTCTACACCGGCAGAGTTCAAGGCTGCAGCACAAGAATGGATTGAAGGCATGAACGACGCTGAGGCTTCAAAAAAAGCAGCAGAAAAACTCACCCCAATGATTCTCAAAGGAAAGCAGAATGGATGCGGCACTTGTGCGCAGTTGGCAGAACTGAGCCACTATCTCACAAAGCGCAGCCAGTGGATTATCGGTGGTGACGGTGCTTCATACGATATAGGCTACGGTGGTCTCGACCATGTACTTGCATCTGGTGAGGACGTAAATATCTTTGTAATCGACACAGAGGTTTACTCAAATACAGGTGGCCAGTCTTCAAAAGCAACTCCAATCGGCGCAATCGCACAATTTGCTGCCGGCGGAAAGCGAATTACAAAGAAAGACCTCGGTTTGATGCAGTCAACTTACGGCTATGTATATGTAGCTCAAATTGCAATGGGTGCAGATAACGCACAGTGTTTGAAAGCAATCCGTGAGGCTGAAGCATATCCAGGTCCATCACTCGTCATTGCATACGCTCCATGTATCAACCACGGTCTGAAGGCTAAGGGTGGTATGGGCAAGAGCCAGGCAGAGGAAGCAAAAGCAGTAGAATGCGGTTACTGGCACTTGTGGAGATTTGACCCACGTCTTGCAGAGCAGGGCAAAAACCCGTTCCAGCTTGACTCAAAGGCTCCTAACTGGGATAACTTCCAAACATTCCTTGATGGTGAGGTTCGCTACCTGTCATTGAAGAAAGTAAAGCCGGCAGAGGCACAGGAACTCTTCGATGCAGCTAAGAAAGCAGCACAGCATCGCTACGCAACTTATGTGCGCATGAGCAAACTGGATTACTCTGCTGAATAACGCTGACGTTCTTAATAGAGACTTAAAATAAAGTATTGATAAAGGGAGGTGTATCGGACAAGTTCGTGCATCTCCCTTTTCATTAAAAGAAGTCCCTAAAAACAAGAACAAACTGTCCCTATAATCTTCAACAGAACAGAGAAAACAGGCATACACATACATATTCCATCACATTCTCATCAAATAGGAAAAGCGCATTCATCGTTATCCATTCATCAGATAATCAACAAGTTCCATAAGCAAGAAATATACAAAGCATAATCAGTCTATTATGGGAAGAAAATATTTTACACGAAAAAGTGTTAAAATCAGGAAGTTATATACGACCGTAACAAATAAAACAGTATATTTGTTAGTAGGATGAAAGGAAGGGATGAATTAATATAATCAAATCATAAAAAAGACCCTGTTAACAGAAAATCTGCCTTATGACAAAAAAAAGTTTCTTACAGTCAAATCACAAATGGATATATATATGGATAGCTTTGAAAAAAAGGACAACCCCACAGCATGTATATAATCTGGCACATGGAGAAGAGATGCATGAAAAAGATCGTCCCATCATGCACGAACTCGTCAAACATGGAATAATCCACCACAGAAGATAAACAAGAAGATTTACAAACATATTCATCCGTGTCATAAAAGAAGGACAATTGTTTTTCAAAAAAGGAAAAATCGGAATGTTTTGCACATAAATATACAATAAATGCTTAACTTTGCGATAACAACAAAAAACGAGTGAAAATGTTTGCAAAAAACACATATGTAGAGCGCAGAAATACGCTCAAAAAACTTGTAGGGAGCGGTCTCATATTAATATGGGGCAATAATGATGCTCCGGCAAATTATCCTGCCAATGCATATAAATACAGACAGGACAGTTCTTTCTTATACTTTTTCGGACAACAAAGAGAGGGACTTATCGGTGTAATTGACATTGACAACGACAAGGAATACCTCATCGGCAATGATATTGACATTGACGATATAATATGGTTTGGATATGTCCCATCAGTTCAAGAACTTGCAGAACAAGTCGGCATAGCAAATTCTGCTCCGATGAGCAACCTGAAACATCTTGTGGAACAGGCTCAGGCTAAAGCACAACACATACATTATCTCCCACCCTATCGTCATGACACAATGATTCATATCGGGGACTTATTGGGAATACATCCGTTGAAAACAAGGGAATGCGCATCGACAGAATTGATACATGCTGTCGTGAAAATGCGTGCAGTCAAAACCGAAGAGGAAATAGCTGAAATTGAAAGAGCTATGGAAATCGGCTATGAGATGCACACTACAGCCATGAAAGCTTGCAAACCGGGTGTAAAAGAACAATACATCGCCGGACTTTTGGAAGGAATCGCACACGGACATGGATGCAAAGTGTCATTTCAGACAATCCTGACAATGCACGGTGAGATACAGCATGGAGTACCATCTACAAACCCACTTGAAGCTGGCAGACTCATGTTGTGTGATGCCGGAGCGGAAACCAATGAGAACTACTGTTCTGACAATACACGAGTTACACCTATCAGCGGTAAATTCACACAGCGTCAACGTGACATATATAGTATTGTTGAATCATGCCATGACTTGGTAATAGAGAAAGCATGTCCGGGTATGAAATGGCTTGACATGCACCTTGATGTATGCCGCATGATGACAGACAGACTGAAAGAACTCGGACTGATGAAAGGAAATACAGAGGATGCTGTAAAAGCCGGAGCACATGCACTGTTCTTACCTCACGGACTGGGACATATGATGGGAATGGATGTACACGACATGGAAGGACTTGGGCAAAATTATGTCGGCTTTGATAATGAAGTACAACCGTCCACACAGTTCGGCTTGAACTGCTTACGATGCGGAAGACGCTTACAAACCGGATTTGTCATGACTGATGAACCAGGAATTTATTTCATCCCCCACCTCATTGATTTATGGAAATCAAAGGGAATGCACACTGATTTCATCAATTACGATAAAGTGGAAACATTCAAGGACTTCGGTGGAATACGTCTGGAAGATGACCTCCTTATAACTAATACAGGATGCCGTGTATTAGGAAAGGACATCATCCCTTATCATATTGACGATGTCGAAGAGTTTATAAGGAACAACTAACAGACGTGTCTGACACATAAAACGGAAGAAAAAAACAAATCAATTAAAGATACAAAGATGAAAAGAACATTTATCGCTTCAACGCTCATAGCGTTGAGTCTTTCTGCATTTGCTCAGGAGACAGACCAAAAGGAAGAAGGATTTGTGTTTACAACAGTAAAGGAGAATCCTATCACATCTATCAAAAATCAAAACAGATCGGGAACATGCTGGGCATATTCAAGCTTGAGCTTCTTTGAAGCAGAACTTCTACGTATGGGTAAAGGCGAATATGACTTCTGCGAGATGTACCTTGCTCACAAAACATACGAAGACCGTGCAAAAGCCAGTGTACGTATGCACGGTGACGTGTCTTTTGCACAAGGAGGAAGTTTTTACGACTGCATTTACTGTATGAAGAACTACGGTATGGTACCTCAGGATGCTATGCCGGCACCAGGAACTCTTTACGGAGACACTCTTCCTAACTTCACTGAATTTTTCACTGTAGCAGAAAGCTATGTCAACAGCATTGCAAAAAGCAATCTGAAAAAGCTCAGTCCAGCATGGTTCAAAGGACTCAATGCCCTTTATGACACCTATTTGGGCGAATGTCCTACGGAGTTCACACATAATGGAAAGAAATACACTCCAAAAAGCTATCTTGAGAGCACAGGACTCAATATGGACGACTATATCTCACTGACATCATTTACTCACCATCCATTCTACGACAAATTTGTCATTGAGGTACAGGATAACTGGCGCTGGGGAGAAAGCTACAACCTTCCGCTCGATGAGTTTATGGAAGTTATGGACTATGCCATAAACAATGGTTACACCTTTGCTTGGGGTTCAGATGTTAGTGAGGTAGGATTCACACGCAACGGTATCGCTGTATGTCCGGATGCAGACAAAGGCGCAGAATTGACAGGAAGCGACATGGCGCGATGGACTGGTTTGACAGCTCAGGATAAAAGCAAGGAATTGACTTCACGCCCACTTCCTGAAATAACAGTTACTCAGGAAATGCGTCAGGAAGCATACGACAATTGGGAGACAACAGACGACCATGGTATGCTCATCTACGGTATTGCAAAAGACCAAAACGGCAAGGAATATTTCATGGTAAAGAACTCATGGGGATATGCAGGACAGTTCAAAGGTATATGGTATGCCTCAAAAGCATTTGTTGCATACAAGACTATGAACATCGTCATTAACAAGCATGCTCTACCAAAACCTATTGCAAAAAAACTTGGCATAAAGCTCTGATAAAATCAGAACGAAAAAACATATAAACCCGGCAGATTATTTTTCTAATAATCCGCCGGATTTTTTTATCACTATACACTGCAAACTTAAAGAAAACAAAATCTCTATTGTGTCAATGTAAAGTTCCCGATTTTTATGTACTTTTGCAATATCAACAAAAAAACTAAAGCGATAAAAACAATGAACAATATTATATATAAAGACCTTCATACATTCACCCGCAACGAGTTAGAGTATCTGTTTCTCTCGGTAGGATGGTCATCGGGACACTATCCCGACAAATTGGTTAAAGCAATGGAAAACTATGAGACTGTATACTCAGCATGGAATGGTGACAAACTTGTGGGAATGATATGCGCAATGGATGATGGAATAATGACCGCCTACATACATTACCTCCTCGTAATTCCAGAATACCAACAACATGGAATAGGTCGCCAACTCATGGAGATGGTGAAAGAGAAATATGCAGACTACTTACGCATATTGCTAGTGGCATATCCGGACGGCACAGGCTTCTATGAGTCGTGCGGATTCAGCAAGTCAGATCATGCAGTCCCCATGTATATCACAGATCTATGGACATAGCATATTGACACACAATCTTTCATCACACAACAGACTGCGGCTTAATGCAGCAGCCTGTTTACATACCAAAGTTCAATACTACAAGGATATTGAAGTCTACCAGCAGGTATCCCACCTTATATTGCCAATTATTACTGTCCACTAAACTTTTTGACCTATATACCTAATATTCTTACATATTTTACACCTCTTACCTATTTTCCCGATTATCTTTCCTCTAAAAAGTTAGGTAGCCAAAATTGTATCAATATGAAGACTAATAGAAAATATTGGTGCCCGGTAAAATTTTCAAGCCCTATTTGACTTTTTATTTTCCTCGGACAGCCGATATATTGAATGTGTATGGGCTTCATTGGGAGATAAAAATCCATTAGAAGAGCCGGAATTGGGCAAATATGGCATTCTTGTCAATGAATACTTCACGACAGGAGAACATTTTTATCGGACAGCCGACACTATCACAGAAATAGGAGGCTTGTCAATGAATAAAATCATTCAAAATAGCCAGTTAAACACGTTTACCGGACACCAATAAATAGAAAAAAACTTCCACACTACACCTTACAACTAAAATAAGCCGTCCTTAAACTCAAATTGAATCTAAAGACGGCTTATCATCCATGTATCTTGAGAAGGCAGAACTTATCAATGACACCCCAATCATAAGTTCTTCCATAGAGAAGCACTCTCACAAAGTATTTTTAGAGTTTACATCGTAAGTAGCTTTCAACCGGACAACCATAGAGAAGCACCCTCACAGATATTTTATAGAGTAGTCCGAAACATATTCGTCAGGACACTCAACAAGCACTTTCGTATCAGTTATTCTCCGGACGGAGCTTACGTACCACTTCAGCAGTGCGCCACATTTCACTGTCGTGCATAGCCTGCAACTCTTTCTCAAGTCCTACACGATAGTCAGGCTTAGAGTTGCTGTCAATAGAAATCTGTGCCTCATTACCAGTAACCACACTGTGATAAAGCTTCTCAACAACCGGTTTGATAGCATCGTGGAAAGGACCCATCCAATCGAGCGCACCACGCTGTGCAGTTGTAGAACAGTTTGCATACATCCAGTCCATACCATTCTTTGCAAAGAGAGGCATCAACGACTGAGTAAGCTCCTCAACCGTCTCATTGAAAGCCTCAGACGGTGTGTGTCCGTTCTCACGGAGCACTTCATACTGAGCAAGAAGAAGACCCTGAATTGCACCCATCAACGAACCGCGCTCACCTGTAAGGTCAGAAGTAGCCTCACGCTTGAATGTTGTCTCAAACATATATCCAGAACCGATACCAATACCGAATGCAAGTACTTTCTCAAGCGCATGACCAGAAGCATCCTGATATACAGCGTATGAAGAGTTCAAGCCACGTCCCTCAAGGAACATTGTACGGAGCGAAGTACCAGATCCTTTAGGAGCCACCATGATAACGTCTACATCAGCAGGAGGCACAACACCAGTACGGTCATTCCAGTTAATTGCAAATCCATGAGAGAAATAAAGAGTCTTGCCAGCTGTAAGATAAGGTTTTACTGTTGGCCACAACTGCATCTGTGCCGCATCGCTAAGAAGCATACATACAATAGTACCTTTTTCTGCTGCCTCTTCGATAGAGAACAAAGTCTCTCCCGGTTTCCAGCCATCAGCAATAGCCTTCTCATATGTCTTGCCCTGACGCTGTCCGACAATGACATTGAATCCGTTGTCGCGCAGGTTACAAGCCTGACCAGGACCCTGAACACCATAACCAAGTACAGCTATTGTCTCATTTTTCAATACTTCACGAGCTTTTTCCAATGGAAACTCTTCACGTGTCATTACCTCTTCGATAACTCCACCAAAATTCATTTTTGCCATTTTCTTACTGTTTTTTATTGCAGCCATCCATTTGAATATGCTGCTTGTTATTTATATCTATTTCTATTCCTAAAAAATCCGTCAATCTTTAGAGTTGGCTTCTTAGCGTCTGCTTTTCCGCTGCAAATTTAGTCTTTTTATTACAAAACCACCTAAAAAAGCTACATTTTTATTCAAAAACCAATTTACATCTTACAACCGGTTCGCCTTTCGACACATTTTCTTGATAGTTCTTACGTATCTCTACATGATAAGTGCCATTGTCCTTTTCCTCCATGAAGAAAGAAAGCGTATCGCCGATATAGCTTTCTGCCATATATGCCATTTCTATCCGCCTGACATTTGCGTCACGGTATTTCTCAAGTGGGAACAAATCGCAGATATGCTCTATATACTTGATACTGTTGACATGTCCGTTATAGTCTATGTCGCTATATTTTGTATTTACCGTTCTCACCAGCATATCATCTGACAGAGGGCGCACCTTGCCTTGCTTCTCAACCGGACATTGTGTATCGGTGCAGATATATTTGTCCATATTCTGCCCATGCACCTCATGCAAGTCTATAGGCTCACGGCTGTCGTAATTAATCATTGCCCATATACTGCGGGCATATCCGAAAACCTTTCCGTTCTCGCCCTGTATGCGGAAGTTTCGGTCGCAGAACAAACGGTAGACATTTTCAATCCATGTATCTATGCAGAATTTGTCATACACTTCCGGCATTTCGTACATTTCAATGACAAGTCTGGAAAGCACCCATGTATAGTTGGCCTCATTAAGCACTTTCATTCCAAAGCCACGCCCACAAGCATGATTCTCCGCACTGTTCAGAAGATGCTTGCCCAAAGTGCCATAGTTCAAACGTCCGGCAAAATCGGTATGAAAAGGATCTACGACCAATTCTGTCCTGCCAATCTTCTCTTCCATCATTATTCCGAAGTCAATGTATTACTGTTCTCCGCACGGCGCATTTCTCGTGCTGTCAGGAACTCATCCAGCTGTTCCACACGGCTCTTTGTGATGCAAATTCTTCCTGAGCGCACAAACTGCAACACCACACCAAGCTCGTTCAGGCTATTGTAAAGCGAGAGAATATCACCGGTAATGCCAGTCTTCTCCACAGTGGCATAAGTAGGATTCACCTCAACAATATGCGCTCCGTGAATACGCACAATCCTTCCGACATTCCGGTTCTCAAGCATCATGGGAGTTGAAATCTTCACCAATGAGGTTTCAAGTATAAATACCTCGTCTTCCGTATAATAGTTTGCCTGAATCACATCTATCTTCTTTTCTATCTGCTTGGTCAGCATCTGCGCCATATCCTCATCACAATAGCATGTGATGGTGTATTTATGTACACCGGGAGTGGAAGAAGCGCAAACATTAAGGCTTTCGATATTAACCTGACGGCGGGTGAACACAGCCGTTATCTGACTGAGAAGTCCCGGAGTATTCTCCGAATAAATCAGCATTGTGTACAGCGTTTTGCCTTCTTCCTGACTGTATGAGGTGCATTTGCCGCAACTTTTACAATCGTTATGTTGTTCTGCCATATATCTTTATTATTTACGTTCAACAGAAATCCTGTTTTATTATTACTCCGTGTTTCCGTCTCTTATGAGTTCACCTCCAAAAGCATCTCATCCACATTCGCGCCCGGAGGAGTCATAGGAAGCACGTTGTCTTCCTCAAGCACGGCACACTGCAACAAATAAGGTCCCGGTGTGGCAAGCATCTTACGTATAGCCTCATCCAAATCCTTTCTGTCCACCACCGTCTGTACCCGAATGCCGTAAGCCTGAGCTATCAACTCATAATCCGGATTCGTCATCGGAGTGAACGAATAGCGATGATTGAAGAACATTGCCTGCCACTGACGCACATTGCCCAAATAGTTGTTATTCAACAATATGATTTTCACAGGAGACTGCTGTTCCATGATGGTCCCGAGTTCCTGAATGGTCATCTGCAAACCTCCGTCACCACAGAACATGCACACAGTACGCTCAGGAGCACCAAATGTGGCGCCAATTGCAGCAGGAAGTCCGAATCCCATGGTGCCGCATCCTCCTGAAGTAACCACACTACGTCCCTTGCTGAACTTGAAATAGCGGCATCCGAACAGCTGGTTCTGCCCCACATCCGTCACGAGTATCGCCTCGTTATTAGCGGCCTCACTCACCTTACGCACAACCTCTCCCATGAGAAGCGGTCCGCCAGCTGGGTTCAGAGCCTTGTCGATGACCTTATTAAACTCTTTCTCCTCGTATGGTTTAAAACTGTCAACCCAATGCTGGTGTGTTGTCTTCTCAACAAGCTTAGTCACAGCGGCAAGTGTTTCCTTACAGTCTCCAAGAACCGCCAAATCCACTTTCACGTTCTTGTTTATTTCCGACGGGTCTATATCAAAGTGTATAATTTTCGCCTGTCTCGCATACGTCTTCAAGTTGCCAGTCACACGGTCGTCAAAACGCATACCTACAGCTATCAGAAGGTCGCACTGGTTAGTCATTACGTTAGGACCCAAATTGCCATGCATTCCGAGCATACCCATATTCAACGGGTGGTCGGAAGACAAAGCCGACAAGCCGAGCATTGTGCATCCAGCCGGAATCTGCGCTTTCTCAAGCAATTCGCGCAGCTCCTCTCTCGCATTTCCAAGCTCCACACCCTGCCCAACGAGTACAAACGGCTTCACAGAATCGTTTATCATCTTGGCAGCTTTCTCCACAGCTGTCTGCTCCATTTGCGGAACAGGCTCATAACTTCTGATGAAGTCTACCGTGTGGCTCTCATATTCAAAAACCTCAGTCTGCGCATTCTTCGCAAAGTCAAGGACTACAGGTCCCGGACGTCCGCTGCGTGCTATATAGAACGCACGGCTGACAGCCCATGCAATATCTCCTGCATGGCGTATCTGATAGCTCCATTTGCTGATTGGCTGCGTAATTCCCACAACATCGACTTCCTGAAAAGCATCAGTTCCGAGCATTGCCGTACCCACCTGTCCGCATATCACGACCATAGGCGTCGAGTCTATCATCGCATCGGCAATGCCGGTTATCGTGTTGGTGGCTCCCGGTCCGCTTGTCACAATAGCACAGCCCACCTTGCCGCTCACACGCGCATATCCCTGCGCCGCATGTACCGCACCTTGCTCATGACGAACAAGAATATGGTTCAAATCATTCCTGTGATCATACAAAGCATCATATACAGGCATTATGGCACCGCCCGGATAGCCGAAAAGAATGTCTACCCCCTCACGCACCAGCGAGCGCATCAATGCCTCCGCACCAGATATTTGTTCTTTCATTCTATATTATGGTTTTCTGTTTTCAATCCTCTATAATTCTCACGCCGCCCTTGTCAGCAGAACTAACACTCTGCGCGTATGCCTTCAGCGATTTGCTCACCACACGGCTGCGTCTCAACGGCTGCTGCGGACGTGCGGCAAGTTCCTCATCGCTGAGGCAAACATTGATACTGCGGTTTGGTATGTCTATCTCTATAATGTCGCCATCGGCAATCTTTCCGATATTTCCTCCGGCAGCCGCCTCCGGACTTATATGTCCGATACTCAAACCGGAAGTGCCTCCCGAGAAGCGTCCGTCTGTGATAAGCGCACATTCCTTGCCCATGTGCATACTCTTGATATAAGAAGTCGGGTAAAGCATTTCCTGCATACCCGGACCGCCCTTAGGTCCCTCGTGTGTGATGACAACCACATCGCCTTTCACCACTCTGCCACCCAAGATACCCTCGCAAGCGTCTTCCTGAGAGTCGAAAACTTTTGCTGGTCCTCTGAAGTGCCAGATGCTCTCATCCACACCGGCTGTCTTGACCACGCATCCGTCTTGTGCGATATTTCCGAAAAGCACCGCCAGTCCGCCATCTTTTGTATAAGCATGTTCCACATCACGTATGCAGCCGTTCTCACGGTCTGTATCGAGAGTTTCCCATTTTGTATCCTGCACACCAAGCTGGTTACAGAACTTGCCGGCCGGCGCGCTCTCATATATGCGCCGTGCCTCCGGGTCGACAGTATCCTTAAGTATAGAATATCTCTCAATATCCTCGCCCAATGTAACACCGTCCACACGCTTGACATCCGTATTAAGCAGTCCTGCTTTCGCAAGCTCTCCAAGTATTCCAAGGATACCTCCGGCACGTCCGCATTCCTGCACACTATACTTCTGCGTATTTGGAGCGAGTTTGCAGAGACATGGCACATGACGGCTCAACCGGTCTATATCCGACATAGTGAAATCGGCACCAGCCTCTTGCGCCACGGCAAGCAGATGGAGAATGGTGTTCGTGCTTCCGCCCATAGCAATATCGAGCGACATGGCATTAAGGAAGGCATCACGTGTAGCAATGTTGCGAGGCAACACGCTCTCATCACCGTCCTCGTAATAAGCAAAGGCATTCTTTACAATCTGACGTGCCGCCCGCCTCATCAGTTCCTTACGGTTCACATGGGTAGCAAGAATAGTTCCGTTGCCTGGCAGCGACAGACCGATGGCCTCAGTCAGCGAGTTCATAGAGTTGGCTGTAAACATACCGGAGCAGCAACCGCATCCCGGACATGCGCGATTTTCAATCTCCGCCAACTCGTCATCGCTCACGCTGCTGTCAGCACCCTTCACCATAGCCGCAATGAGGTCGATGTTCTCTCCCTTCCATTTTCCTGCTTCCATCGGGCCTCCTGACACAAACACAGCCGGAATGTTCAGCCGCATGGCTGCCATAAGCATACCAGGAGTAATCTTGTCGCAATTGGAGATACATATCATAGCGTCAGCCTTGTGGGCATTGCACATATATTCTACAGAATCGGCAATGATGTCACGCGAAGGCAACGAATAGAGCATTCCGTCATGTCCCATAGCTATACCATCGTCAATGGCAATTGTATTGAACTCAGCGGCATAACATCCCATTTTCTCTATCTCAGCCTTCACTATCTGCCCCGCCTCATGGAGGTGAGTATGTCCGGGAACAAACTGTGTGAATGAATTGACAATAGCAATGATTGGCTTGCCAAATTGCTCACGCTTCATGCCGTTGGCAACCCAAAGTGCCCGTGCGCCTGCCATTCGGCGGCCTTCTGTGCATACTGCACTACGTAGTTTATGTTTCATATATGTCTTTATTTTTTATCCTATTATAGTTTCAATTCTACAGCAAAACAGTCATATATCAATTAATCAAAAAGCCTCTCCTGCTTGTCGCAAGAAAGGCTTCCTGATAAACATTATGATAATGTCAGATACATATACGCACATTCTTACGACAAGTTTCTCTCTTGACGACTGATAGAATAATGCTAATTAGAATAATGCTGACGTATCTCATCTTACTGTCTTTTTAATTACAGCCGCAAAATTAGCACATTACGATGAAACAGCCAACAAAAAAGCTACTTTTTTTCAAACAAAAACTTTCAATTCGTAGCTTTACACTGTTTTTTCATGATATTTTTCAACACAAAAACAGCTGTTTCCTTTTATTTTAATTTCATTTTGTATTATTTCCAGTCCATCCGGCATCTCTAATGACAGACCGATATAAAAACAAAAGAAACCTGCCGGATATTTTGTTCATTTGGATTGTGACAAATAACGGACACCCACATACCACTGCTTGTTGCGGTATGCAGGTGAAGTATATATACGCAAATAACACAAAAAAGTCAATATACTGACACAATGTCAATCCATTAAAGGCTTTCACTTACTTCTTGCATCAAGTCTGAATGTTAAAATCCGACCTCCGTAGAATCGCTCAAAATGAACCAGACCTTACCTCGGTTGCAAAAACGCGATTCTACGGAGGTCTTTGAGTCTCAAAAATCAAGCAGACAAACAGAACAATCCGACCGACTAAAAGATATAGAATTTCAACCCCAAACACACCTTTTCCATCCAAAAGCCCACAAAAAGCCAAAA